>NZ_JBEYSL010000058.1:0-20880 GCF_040642735.1 Micromonospora sp. NPDC047753
CGGCGACAGCGAGCCGGGGGCACGTCCGGTGGTGGTCAGCGCGGACGCCAACCGGGCCCGCGCGGACGCGCACGCCGCCTGGGCGGAGCTGCTCGTGTGTCTCAGATGACGGACCTTCGGCCGACCTCAGCCCGCTGACTCACGACCCTGGTGGGGAGCCCGTGCAGTCGGGTGCGCACCACCAGGTCGTGCAGGGCGTTCACGGCTGCCGGAACTGCGCGTTCGGGCAACACCGAGGCGTCCCGGGCCGTCTCCAGCTCGGTGCGCAGCCGCGACACGTCGGTGGCGAGCCACCCTGCAACGCCCGCGGGGAGCGGGCCATGCTCGGCCTCCCGTTTGGCGGCAATGAGATCCGGTACGTACGACAACCTCGATCGGTCGGCAACCACCCTGCTGCGAGTTCAGCGGCGTCCCGGGTCAGGAAGAGCCTGTGGCAAGTCCGAACTCTTCGGCGACAAGGCCCAAGGACCGTACGCGGTCGGCGGGGTCGTGGATCAACGAGGTGAGCATCAACTCGTCGGCATGGGTTCGCCTCTGCAGCGCTGTCAGACCTTCGCGCACCATGTCGGGCGCCCCGTGGATGACGTTGCCCAGCCAGCTTTTGACGAACTCCTTCTCCTCCGGCGCGTAAGGGCGGTGCTCCGCCTCGTCCGGGCGGGGAAGGACGGCCTGCTTTCCCTGCCGCGCAAGCATCATCATCAGCGCACCCGGCCGAGCCAGGCGTTCGGCTTCGGGTGCGGTCGGGGCGCAGGTGACGTTCACGGAGACCATCACGTGTGGTGCGGCCAGGGCGGCGGACGGCCGGAAGGTTCTCCGGTACTCGTCGACGGCCCGCAGGGACTGCACGGGATTGATGTGGAAGGCAGCCGCGAATGGCAGGCCGAGGCGTGCCGCCACCTCTGCACCCGTGGCTCCCGAGCCAAGTGTCCAGACGGGAAGGTTGGGCGCCGCCGGCACCACGTGCACGTTGTCACGCCGGTAAGGATGGTTCTCTGGGAAGGCGTTGCGAAGGAAGCCCAGAAGCTCCTCGACGTCGTCGCCGAAAGTGCTGCCATCCGAGCCCTCGCCGCTGCGACGCAGCGCCTGCATGACCGACGGCAGACCACCGGGACTTCGGCCGACCCCCAGGTCGATGCGGCCGGGATGGAAGGCGTTCAGGACGCCGAACTGCTCGGCCACGATCAGTGGTGCGTGGTTGGTGAGCATGACCCCTCCCGACCCCAGCCTGATGAAGCGGGTCGCGGCACCGAGGTGGGCGAGGAGGACGGCAGGGGCCGGGCTGCTTGAGGCGGGAAAGCTGTGGTGTTCGGCGACCCAGAAGCGCCGATAGCCCCAACGCTCGGCGGCCTGCGCCAGGATCCTGGTCTGGTGGAGCGCGTCGGCCGGCTGGCTCCCGGTGCCCCTGATGACCAGATCGAGAATCGACAGCGGTGCCGGACTCGTCCCGTGCCGCCCGTCCGGGGCCGCGCCTGTCGGCAGATTGGTGCCACGTCCTTGTTCCATCGCCACTCCCCTGACCTCGAACCGAAACGAACGTGGGGCCTACTGAGGCACCATCGTCAGACCAACGTCTCGCCACCATCGACGGCCAGCGTGGTGCCGGTCGTGAAGGTGCTCGTGAGGGCATAGAGGACCGCGCGGACGACGTCGTCCGGGTCGCCCACCCGACCGGCCGGGTTGCGGGCCGCCCGACTCGCGAAGAGCTCTTCCTTCTGCTCCTCGCCGAGCGCGTCGTAGGCACCGCTGTCGATGGTGCCCGGCGAGACCGCGTTCACCCGCAGCGGTGCGAGTTCCACGGCCAGGGCCCGGGTGACCGCGTCGACGCCACCGTTGGTGGCTGCGACCGCCAGCATGCCCGGCACCGGCTTGCGGGCTGTCGCGCCCGAGAAGAAGACGAAGCTGCCGTCCTGCGGCATGCGCGGCGCGAGGTGTTTGGCCAGCAGGATCGGGCCGAGCACCTTGGTCGACAGAGACTGCAGCACGGCGGCCGGCTGCAGGTCGCTCAGACGTCCGCGAGCCCGGGCCGATGCTGTCGACACGACATGGTCGACGCGACCCAACCGTTGCGCGAGCGCCGCCACGCTCGCCTCATCCGTGACGTCGACGGATTCCACGGTCAGCTCCTCGCCGTACGCGTCCGCCAGGGCGTCACGGTTGCGGGAGGCGACGATCACTGTGGCGCCGGAGGCGCGTACGGCGGTGACGATCGCACCGGCAATGCCGCCGCTCCGGCCAATCACCAGGACTGTTCGGTTCTGCAGTTCAGTGTGCATAACTCAGTTCCTCTTCGGGATTCAGGCGGACGCCATCGAGGGTCGCCAGGCGGAGTTGATCAGCGGTTGACGACGGTGGCCTGGGCTCGCGCCTCGTCGATGACGCGATTGAGAGTGGTGAGGTCCTGGGGTCCGTCGTGACGCCGGCCGTTGACGAAGAACGTGGGAGTGCCGGCCACACCGCTGCGGTCGGCCGAATCGATGTCGCGCTGAACCCGGGCCTCGTGCCGGTGGCGGGCCAGGTCGTCGCGGAACTGGTCGAGGTCGAGGCCGAGCTGCTCGGCGTACCCGGTCAGGTCGTCAGGGGTGAGTCGGTCCTGGCGGTCGAGCAGCAGGGTGTGCATTGGCCAGAAGGCACCCTGGTCCCCGGCGGCCTCGGCGGCTTCGGCGGCTGTCTGCGCGTACGGATGGACGTCCGGCAGCGGCAGATGCCGCCACACGTACCGCACGTCGGTGTTCGCGATGAGCAACTCCTGGGCGGTGGGCCCGACCATCGCGGTCCACGGGCATTCGAAGTCGCCGTACTCGACGACGGTGACGGCGGCGGTGGGAGGGCCTTGGATGTGGTCGCGGTTGTCGTCCACCG
This sequence comes from Micromonospora sp. NPDC047753, assembly GCF_040642735.1. Classification (NCBI taxonomy): domain Bacteria; kingdom Bacillati; phylum Actinomycetota; class Actinomycetes; order Micromonosporales; family Micromonosporaceae; genus Micromonospora; species Micromonospora sp. NPDC047753. Next base: position 2,860 of record NZ_JBEYSL010000058.1, read on the forward strand.
GCTCGGCCAGGTCGACCAGCCGCCCCGCGGTGCCGAGCAACGCCCGAGCCCGTACTCCCTCCGGAAGGGTCTCGATGACGCGGTAGACGGCGAAGCTCAGCAGAGCCGCACCGGCCGCTGCCGCAAGGATCCCGATTTTTGCCTGGTCGAGCGCATCACCGGTGAAGGCCAGGTTCGCGATCAACAGCGATACGGTGAAGCCGATCCCGGCGATCGTGCCGCTCTCCAGGACCGCGCCCCAACCAACGGGTGGGCGCAGCGAGCCTCCGCTGAGGCGTTCCGCCAGCCAGGAGGTGAGGACGACGGCAGCCGGCTTGCCCACGACGTAGGCGAGGACGACGCCGATCGTGATCGGCGATCGGAGGGCCTGGCGCAGCGAGTCACCGTCGATGACGATGCCCGCGTTGGCCAGCGCGAACAGCGGGACGATCCCGTAGCTGGTCGCGGCGTGCAGGGTATGGCGCATCCGGGAGTTGGCCGACAGCGCACCAGCCAGACCCCGGGTGGCCACGGCCGCCAGCTTCGCCGACGGCTGCTCCCGGAACAGCCGGACCAGCCTGGTCGCCTCCTGAAGCTCGGTGCGGCTGGGCGTGTATGCCGTCGTGGCCAGCCCTGCGGCCAGCCCAGCGACCACCGGGTCGACGCCGGCCGAGAGCAGCCCAGCCCAGGTCAGGACAGTACCCAGCGCGAAACTCCAGCCTCGGAGCCGGTGCGGCAGGCGGCGGCCTGCCAGCAGGCCGGCGTAGGCCACCACGGCCACCGCCATGCCCGGCACCGCGATGTGCTCGCTGTAGGCGAGGGCGATCACGATCAGGGCAACCAGGTCGTCGACGACGAACACGGTCAGGACGAAGGTTCGGATTCGCTCCGGCGCGTGTGCCGCGATCAGCGAGAAGGCTCCCAGCGCGAGCGCTGTGTCGGTGGACATCGCGATGCCCCATCCCACGGCACCGGCTCCCCCGTGGTTCACGATCAGATAGATGCTGACCGGAATCACCATCCCCGCCGCGCCGGCGAGCACCGGGAGGGCCAGGCGACGTCGCTCGCGCAGGTCACCCAGATCGAACTCCTGGCGCGCTTCGAGGCCGACGACGAGGAAGAACAACGTCATCAACCCGCTGTTGACCCAGGTGCGTAGGTCGAGGTGCGCCGCCCATGGGCCGAGCTGGACGGTCAGGACCCAGGACCAGAGGCCGTCGTAGTCGAGCGAGGGCAGGTTCGCCCAGACGAGGGCGACGGCGATGGCGGCGACGAGGAGCGTGGCGCCGGCGGATCGGATACGCGGAGGCCCGCGGCGGGCCGTCGTCCCGATGGGCGTCATCACCATGGACGTCATCGAGTCGGACTTGATCGCTTGTCGCACCTGCCGCATCGCTTTCCTCGTGACCGGTCCGGTCGGGTGAGAGCCTGCCGTTCGCTTGCGCACGGCCACCGGCCAGCCCCTGGCTCGGCGTGCCGGCATCGTCAGGCGGAGAGAACCGCTGATCTCAGGGAACTCATCGCGTGGAAGGCTCGCGACTTGACCGTTCCGATCGGCACGCGAAGGAGGTCGGCGGCATCGCCTGCGCTGCGGCTCTGGAGGTAGACCTCCTCGAACGCTCTGCGGCGCTCGGGGCTCAGCTTGCGGAACGCGTCCAACATGGACTCGCGGGCCACCACGAAGTCCATCGGGTCCGCCGGCGAGGAATAGTTCTGCAATTCGCGTTCGCCCTGGAACTCCTGGGGCCGCCGTACGCGCTTGCGCGCCTCGTCCGCCGACACGTTGCGAGCGATCGTGAAGAGCCATGGCTGGATGTGGTCCTCGTCGGCGGGGACGTCGCCGATGTGCCGCCAGACCTTCAACATCGTCTCCTGCAGGAGGTCTTCGACGATCTGCGGCCGGTAGGTGTTGATTCGTTTGAGATACCGGAGCAGGACGCCGGAGCGTTCCTCGAAGATCTGCCGCAACTTGTCCACGTCGTCGAGGCGTGGAGCATGACTGGTCATCAAGAACTCCTGGACCGCGTGGTCGCCTTCCCTCTGTCGGGCATGGCCATGGACAGCCGGCGGCCGAGGAAGTCGCGGATGATCGTGGCAACCTCCTCGCCGGCGCTTTCGAGCAGGAAATGCCCGCCGTCGAGCAGGTGGATCTCGGCGTCGGTGGCGTCGGTGGCGAAGGCCCGCGCACCGTCCGGGCCGAAGATCTCGTCGCCACGGCCCCACACCGCCAGCACCGGTACGCCACTGCTGCGCAGGTACTCGTGCAGACGAGGGTAGAGCGGCGGGTTGGTGGCGTAGTCGCGGAACAGGGCAAGCTGGATGTCGTCGTTGCCGGGCCGGCTCAGCAGGGCGTAGTCGTGATGCCAGGTGTCCGGGCTGATCAGGGTCTCGTCGGGCGTGCCGGTGAGGTACTGCCAGCGGGTCACGTCCAGGGTGAGCGCCGCACGGATGGCGGACTCGGTCTCCGGGGTCTGCTCCTTCTGGTAGTTCCACACCGTCTGCCAGAAGCTGTCGACGAAACCCTCCTCGTACCCGTTGCCGTTCTGCGTGATGATCGCCGTGATCGCCTCGGGGTCGCGCAGGGCCAGCCGGAATCCGACGGGTGCTCCGTAGTCCTGTACGTAGATGGCGTACCGCTCGATGCCGAGCTGCTTCAGCAGGTCGGCGGTGAGGTCGGTCAACGCGTCGAAGGTGTAGCCGAACTCGTCGGCTGCGGGAGCGTCCGACAGCCCGAACCCGAGGTGGTCGGGCGCGATGACGTGATACTGATCGGCCAGCGCCGGGATCAGGTTGCGGAACATGAACGACGACGTCGGGAACCCGTGCAGGAGGACCACGGTCGGCGCGTCGGTCGGGCCGGCCTCCCGGTAGAACAATTGACGCCCTGCTACTGAGGCATACCGGTGGTGAACGTTCGGCACGACTCCCCCTCCTTCACTGCGGTGAACCGTCAGGACGGTCTTCGACCTGTACGGTTGCGAGCTTGGCTCGGCGAGAAAGGGCTTCGCCTCCGAATCAACCCCGGGCCGACCCCCGGCCTTGGCCCCGGGGGTGTTGGGCGATACGTCAATCAACAACGAGGCTCGCCGTACCTTTTAGGCAATATTGTCCCGTTCACGGGCTTCCCCGGGGAAGATTGCCAACGTCCGGGGGTGCAACCGGTGGCGGACCCCTGACTCGATCCGGCTGACGGCGCGCAGGATTGCCCGATGGACGTTGACCCAGACGCCGAGGGCCCACCGGCAAGCCCTCGGCCGCCGCTCGACGGGCCTGACGAGAACCGGCTCGAGGAGCTGAGGCGGCGTACGGCCGCCGGTTACGGCGGTGGGGTACGCATCGTCGGAAGGCGCGGCATCCGCAGCTCAGCTGCCTTGGACCAGCTGATCGACCAGGCTGCCAACTTCCGCGTGCTTCGGATTCGGCCGGTCGCTGCCGAGCAGGGGATCCCCTTCGCAGCGCTGCATCTGCTCTGTGGTGAGCTGCTTGAGGGCTGCGCGTTCCTTCCGAGCGCTCATCTCGCGACACTGAAGGCCGCGTTCGGCCTGATCGACGAGCCCAGGCCCTGTGTTGACGTGGTCGCGCCCGCTGTGCTCGAGTTGCTCAGCGGCATCGCCCAGGTGCAGCCCGTCTGCGCCGCCGTCGACGACGCCCACTGGCTGGATGAGCCCACCGCCGAGGTTCTGGCCTTCGTCGCCGCCCACGCAACCCAGCGAGCCCTGATGATCGTGCTCGCCGGCTTGCATACGCCGCAGCTCGACCCATTCGAGCAGTTCCCGGTGATCCACGTGCGGCCGATCGATCGCAGCGAACTCCGCGGTCAGCTCGGGGCCGTCTGGCCGGATCTCGTCGACGAGGTCGTGGCCGAACGCATGCTGGCAGAATCCGGCGGAGAGATGTGCGTGCTGGTGGAGTCGCTGCGGGGCTACTCGGCGGCGGAGCTGGCCGGCGGATTCGCGATCCCCGGCCCACGTCGCGCCCGTTCGTGCTCGCACGCGGGCGACTGTCCGAGCGGTATCGGTCAGCTCACCCCGGTGTCGCGGCGGCTTCTGCTCGCCGCGGCGGCCGACCCGACCGGTGACGTCCCGCTCTTCGAGCGCATGGCCGCCGAGCTGGGCGCCGACCCGGAGATCCTCGTCACGGCCCATCTGGTCGAGGTCGGCGATCATGTCACCTTCGCCTGCGCAGAGCTGAGATCGGTCAGCTACCACTCGGCTGTGCCCGCCGAACGGCGACTGATCCACCGCAAGCTCGCCGAGAACACGATCGGCGATCCGACCCGGCGGTTGTGGCACCTCGGCCTGGCGGCCACCGCCCGCGACGACGTTCTCGCCGATGACCTCGCGACCCACGCCGGCCTGGCGCAGACCCGAGGTGGCACAGCGGCCCGTGCCGCATTCCTCGAGAGGGCCGCCCTGCTCACCAGCGAGCCGGCCGGGCGCGCCGACCGCGCGCTCGCGGCGTCGGCTGCGATGTACGACCACGGCGACCTCGCCGGTGCCCAGCGGCTCCTGGCCACCGTTGCGCCGGAGTCGCAGGACGCCGTCCGCGCCGCTCGGTGGAAATGGCACCGAGTTCGGATCCAGACCGCCGTGTGCTCCGGTGAGGAGCCCACACGCCAACTGCTGGAGGCCGCCCGGCGACTGTGGCCACTCGACCCGGCCGACGCACGGGAGGCATACCTCGATGCCCTCCTCGCGGCGACGCTCGCCAGCGGGCCTACGGATCGCGCGCTGCTGCTCGTCACGGCGACCGAGGCCCGCGCCGCTGTGTGCGAAGAAGGCCGCCGACCGGCCGACCAGCTTCTGTTCGGGCTGGCCACACGGGCACTCGACGGCTACGCCCGCTCGGTCGCCCCGCTGCGGGCAGCAATCTCGGCATTCCGGGAGCCCTCTCTCGACCCCCGGGCGGCACGGTGGCTCGGCCTCGCGGGTCTGCTCGCCGCGGACGTGTGGGACAGCCAGGCATGGCGAGACCTGGCTCAGCGTTACCTCGCGACCGGACCAGGCCCAAGACCCGACGACCTGCTCTCGCAGATTCCCCTGAAGGCTCGCGGTCACGACAGCGGGACCGCCGAGGTGCTCGCGGCCGCGGCGCTGCACAACGCGGGAGGGCGCTACGGCCTGGCCGTCGGGGCGGCCCGCACGGCGCTGCGGTCGGAGCATCCCGGCGTCACGGGTGGGGCGCTGATCGAGCTGGTCGAGGCGGCGGTCCGCTCGGGCGACGAGAGTCTGGCCGTTGAGGCCGCGGCCCAACTTTCGCGGCGCACCACCCCGGCGGGGAGCGACTGGGCGATGGGCGTCCAGGCAACTGCCGACGCGCTACTCGCCAACGAGCAGAACGCGGAGGCGTCCTACCGGGAGGCCATCGAGCGGCTCGGTCGCACCGGCCTGCCCGATCGGCTGGCACGGGCCGAACTGCTCTACGGCGAATGGTTGCGTCGGCGTAACCGCCGCGTCGAAGCGCGGGCTCAGCTTCGCGCGGCAAGCGGGCGTTTCGGCGAGGTCGGCGCCGTTGCCTTCGTCGAGCGGGCCCGCCGGGAACTGCACGCGACCGGGGAAAACACGCGTCAGCAGACCGGCGGGGCTCGACGGCAGCTGACCCCGCAGGAGACCCAGGTCGCCTCGCTGGCTCGGGCCGGATCGAGCAATGCCGAGATCGCCGCACAGTTGGCCATCAGCACCCGTACGGTCGAGTACCACCTGTACAAGGCCTTCGCCAAACTCGGCATCAGGTCCCGCGCGAAGCTGTAGCAGCTTCGGGATCTGCAGCGGTCATGCGTCCTTTCCGTCGCGATACGCCTCCAGCAGCCGCAGCCACACCTCACTGACCGTCGGAAATGACGGCACGGCATGCCACAGCCGGCTGATGGGCACCTGCCCGGCCACGGCGACCGTGGCCGAGTGGAGCAGTTCGGCGACTCCGAGCCCCACGAAGGTCACGCCGAGGATGTGCTCGGTTACGCTGTCGACGACCATGCGTGCACGGCCCTCATAGTCGTCCGCGAACAGACGAGCGCCAGCGACGGTTGCCGCCATGTCGACGTCGACGACCCGCACGTCATGGCCATTGCGGCGCGCCTGGTCGGCGGCGAGCCCGACCGCCGCAACCTCGGGATCGGTGAAGATGACCTGCGGTAGGGCGTGCACGTCAGCCGTAGCCGCGTGCGGACCCCAGGCTGAGGTGTCCAGGGCCCTACCTGCGGCAACGGACGCGATGGCGTCGCCGACGACGCGGGCCTGGTACTTGCCCTGGTGGGTCAACAGTGCGCGGTGGTTGACGTCACCGATCGCGTACAGCCAACCGCCCTCGACGCCGTGGACCCGGCAGGTGTCGTCCACGTCGAGCCAGGACCCCGACCTGAGCCCCACCGTCTCAAGACCGATGTCACCGGTGAGCGGGACGCGTCCGACGGCAACGAGCACCTCGTCCGCTTCCACCTCGGCTCCATCGTCGAGCACCAGCGTCACGGGACCGGTAGGTGACGGCCGGCGCATCGACATCACGGTCGCACCTTGTCGGACGTCGACCCCCGCCTTCCGCAGAGCCGCGCCGACCATCTCGCCGGCGAAGGATTCGAGCCGCGGTAGGAGACGCGGCTCCCGCGCCAACAACGTCACCGCAGACCCCAGACCTTGCCAGGCGGTGGCCATCTCCACACCGACCGCGCCACCGCCGATGATGGCCAAGCGCGCGGGAACGGCCGATGTGTCGGTGGCGGTCCGGTTCGTCCAGACCAACGCCTCAGCGATACCCGGCATGTCCGGGATCGCCGCGCGGCTGCCGGTACAGACCACCACCGCGTGCCGGGCCGTCAGACCGACGATCTGCTCCTCCGGGGTCACGACGGCGACACGACGCGGACCGTCGACACGGCCGTGGCCACGAAACAGGTCGGCACCGATGTCCTTGACCCACCGCGCCTGCCCGGAGTCGTCCCAACCAGTGACCGAGAGGTCGCGGCGGCGGAACACACCGGCAGCGTCGACGGGCCCGGTGACGGCCTGCCGTGCACCGTCGAGCCGGCGAGCCTCGTCCACCGCCACGACCGGGCGAAGCATCGCCTTGCTCGGAATACACGCCCAGTAGGAACATTCACCGCCGACGAGTTCCCTCTCGACGATCGCCACGGTCAGGCCAGCTGCCGTGGCGCGAGCGGCGACGCTCTGTCCGACGGGACCACCGCCAATGACGATCACGTCGTAGGTCCCGCCCGCGGAACCCTCGAATTCGGAATTTCCCATCCTTCTCGCCTTTCGGGATCGCACAGTCGGGTCAGCTTCGGCCACTGTCGCAGTCGGCCCTGTCGAGCGAGTCCGTACTGACCCCGGACCAACCCCGGGGCTCCCGTCGGATGTCGCATTCGTGGCGGCCTGCCCCCGGATCCGCCCGAGCGCGATGCGGAGTGCCTCCTCGTGCAGGACGCGCAGTGACTCGTGCAGGGTGCCGTCGACACGGTGCGCCGCTTTCCGAGCGCTCTCGAGTGCCTTCAGTCGCAGAAGCATCTGCTGCGTGATCGTGTCGAGTTGCGGACGCACATCGGACTCCAGATTCGGCCGGCATCGTGGCCGAAGTTCCGGATGATCCCTCCACAGGGCGTGCAGCCGCCGCTGGAGCACCTTGTTGGCCTCGATCTGAGCCCGGAAGAAGCGACAGCTGAGCGACGGGTCGATCCCGATCTCCCGGGAACGCGCGACGACGTCCGCGAGCAGCCGCTCCTCCCGAGCTTCGTCGTTGATCGGGGTCGTGCTGCCGTACTTGGCGGCGGCGACCTTGTCACCGAGCGCGAGCCGTTCCGCAGCGAGTGCCGTGAGCAGCGACTCCTGCTCGTTCACGTCTGACCACTCCATGACCGCTCTCACGTCGACTTCAGCGCCCGGTTCGACTGCCGGCCTGTGCCTACCGTCACGTTGCACGTCGCCTGCCGCCACAGCCCGCTGCACAACGGCACCCGGTCGACGAGATGCGCCGGTAAACCCCCGCAGGTTTGGTACAGGGCCCAGTCGGACACCGACCTCGCGGTTTGTCGCCGCCCCGATTTGGAAAGGATCTTGTCATGACCATTTGGAGCAGGCTCAAGGACCGGCGAACCAAGCAGATCCAGCAGCGGCGCCAGGAGGCGTACCTGCGCGCATCCGCAGGAGGAGCTACCCCGCAAGAGGCTCGTAAGGCTGCGGACCGGGCGGAGAACAGCGGGACGAACGCCGCCATCATGGGCGCAATCAACAGTTGACATCGCCGGACACGACGCGCAGCCCGAACGCGACGGGCTGCGCGTTTCAACTGTGTCGGCTGCGCTGATCGAGCGGAGAACGCACCCGCCGGAACGCCACCACCTCCGGCGCGCAACGCGACCTGAACCTCGTCAGACGAGCCCACCCCTGTGATCTCTCACACCGGGAGAACTTCGCCCACGGCGCTTCGTATCTGTTGGTTGTGAGTGCTCAAATTCAACAGATCGAGGCCGGGGATCGGTACGAACGCCGACGGCGCCCGACCCCGACAGTCCTCGTCGTGATGTGGTTCGCCGTCGGCGTGGACGCGATCGCGAACCTGATCCCCTTGCCTCTGGCAGGCTCGGTGGTGACCGTGGTGAGCCTGCTGATGGAGCTGACGTTCGCTCTGTCGCACGGCGCCGTGGCCTACCGATGGCGGGGGATTCTGGTCTTCCTTCTGCTGGCGCTGGTGGTCAGCAACGTCATCGAGGACATCGGCGTGCTGACCGGCGTGCCGTTCGGCCACTATCACTACACCGACGAGCTGGGTGCCAAGCTGATCGAGGTACCCGTGCTGATCGGGCCGGCCTACTTCGCCGTCGGTTACATGGCCTGGTCCCTCGCCACCATCCTGTTCCGCCCGGTTCACCGGGGCAGCCCTGTCGTCGCAGTCGTCGGCACGCCTCTCGTCGCCTCCTTCGCGATGGTGGCCTGGGATCTGGCCCTGGACCCGTCGTCGTCGACCCTGCGGGGACGCTGGGAGTGGGAGGACGGCGGTGGGTACTTCGGGGTGCCGCTCACGAACTTCCTGGGCTGGAGCCTGACCGTCTACGTCTTCTACCAGCTCTTCGCGCTGTACCTGCGGCGGTGGGGACCCGAGGCCGACAGTCTCGAACTGAGGCGCGGCGGCTACCTCTCGCTACCGATCGTCGCCTACGTCGTGGTGGCCGGCGACTACGTCGTCACCTGGCTGACCGGCGGCCACGACGGCGTACCAGCACACGTCATGGACGCCACCGGACACCTGTGGCGCTCGACGGACGTCTACGAAAGCTCGGCCCTTTCCGCCATCTACGGAATGGGCTTCCTTGCCCTGCTGGCCGCTCTCCGGCTGGCCGATCAGCGCCGCTCCTAGGCGGTCGCATGTCCAATAGAAGGAGTTCCACCTTGCGTGACTCTGCCCCTCCCCCGTCCTTCCTGCTCGTCCACGGCGGCTATCACACCGCGTCCGCCTGGCTGCCCGTACAAGGCATTCTCGACGCCCAGGGATGGAAGTCCGAGGCGATCAGCATGCCCAGCGCGGGCGAACAGCCCACAGCCGGCCTGTACGAGGACGCCGACGTGCTGGCCGCGAGGCTGCGGGAGATCGAAGGCCCGGTCGTGGTGGTCGGTCACTCCCACGCGGGCCTGACCATCACTCAGCTCGGCGATGACCACCCGAACCTCGTCCGTCTGATCTACGTCGCCGCCTTCATGCCGGCCGAAGGGGTTTCCGCAGCGACGGCTTTCGGCATTCCTGTGCCTGAAGACCCCAGCGGCCTCGCGCCACGCGAGGCGTACGGGAATCCGCGGGAGACGTTCTACTCGGACCTTTCGGACGTCGACGCGAAGGTGGCCATCGACCAACTCGTCGACCAGAGCCTGCTGTCTTGTGTGCAGCCGACGACGCGGGCGGCCTGGCGCAGGGTCCCCTCGACCTACGTGATCTGCACCGAGGACAAGCAGTTCCCGGTCCCCCTGCAGGAGCAGTATGCGTCGCAGACGACCGATGTCGTGCGGATCGCGACGGGCCACTCGCCGATGCTGTCAGCGCCGGACCAGGTCGCCGACATCCTGACAGCTCGTGCGGGCGCAGCCGCCCGGAACTGAGGATGCGAGCCGACTGACCCGCCGGACGAACCGGTCCCGGTCGAGGATGCCATTGCCGGTCCGGCCGTTCCGCGGCCGGACCGGCCAGTGCCGGAATGGGCTGTCAGAGGGCAGCGAGAAACTGGAGCAACAGCCGGTTGACCTCCTGCGGGCGTTCCTGCTGAATCCAGTGTCCGCACCCGGGCAGGAAGATCGGCTCGGCGAAGTGGTCATGCCGACGGGGAAGGGTCCGCACGTAATCTTCGAGCCCACGGAACGCCAGTACCGGGTCCAGATCGCCCGAGATGAACTGCGCGGGCATCGGCAAACGGATCCCGTCGAAGGCGGCGGTGAGTTCCCAGTTGCGGTCGAGGTTGCGATACCAGTTGAACGCTCCGGTGAAGCCGTCCTCGAACTGGGCGGCATAAACCTCCAGGTCCTCCTCGGTCAGCCAGCCCGGCAGCGCCGTACTGCGCTCCGGGTCGATCGCCTCCAGCAGCCCACCACCGACGGGGACCAGCATGTCCCGAGGCGCACGGTTCGCCGGATTATCCCCGCTCACGCCATAGAAGGTACGACGCAAGCTCGTCATCGGGTCTCGGCCGAACTCCTCGTCCGCGACGCCAGGCTCCTCGATGTAGTTCACGTAGAACCGCCCGTGGTGCATCGCGCGCATGGTCGTCAGCTGCCCAGCATCTCCCCGCAGATACGGGGGAACACTCAGCCCCACCACCCCCCGGACCAGGTCAGGACGCATAAGGGCGATGTTCCACGCGACAGTGGCGCCCCAGTCGTGGCCGACCAGCACGGCGTCCTGGGCCTCCAGCTCTCGCATGAGGCCGGTGATGTCGGCGACCAGATGCATGATCGAATAGGCCTCGACCGCCGTCGGATGCGAACTGCTGCCATAGCCTCGTTGCTCGGGAGCCACTACCCGATAGCCGGCCGCCGCCAACGGGCGGATCTGGTGCCGCCACGAGTGAGCCGACTCCGGAAAACCGTGCAGCAGGAGGACGAGAGGCCCGTCGCCCGCCTCCGATATCCTGATATTGATACCGTTGGTCGCGACGAAACGACTCTGTGACATACGACTCCAGTGTGCTTCGTGGTGAGCGACCCGAGACGGCAGACCGTTACCGAGCGCGATCAGGTGCGCCGGAGCTTCCCTGTGCCGCCGCCGTCCCGGGATCAGCGACGCAATTGACGTCGTGAGGTTATGCCCAACTTGGCGAAGATCTTGCTCAGATGCCACTCGACCGTCCGTGGACTGATGAACAGACGGGTTCCGATCTCCGCGTTCGAAAGTCCTTCACGGGCCAGCTTGACGATATGGGTCTCCTGTGGCGTCAGCGGGCCGGCGTCGTTACTCGGCCGTTGACGGACGTTCATCCCAAGCCGATGAGCGGCTGAGGCGGCAAACGCCTCCATGCCCATCGCGGCGAACATGTCGTAGGCCGTCCGAAGCTGGTCGCGACCATCATCGCGTCGGCCGAGTTCGGACAACCATTCACCGTAGTAGAGGTGGGCGCGTGCCGTCAGCGGTCGAATCTTCGTACGGTTGAGCCGCTCGATCGCCTCGACGTACAGATCCTCCGCCCTCGCACCGTTGGTCAGCATCGCGCGGCAGCACGCCTCCATACCGAGTGCCCAGTCGGTGCCGCACGCCTGCGTCGAGATCGACAGCCGCTCCAATGCGTCAGCCCCGAGTTCGGGCTGTCCGCTGCGGGCGGCGGCGATGATCAGCTCGACGAGCGGCGCACCGGTCAACACCCCGGGTTCCAGGCTCGACTGGATCGTCAGCTGAGCTGCGCTCAGCGCCTCACCGAACCGGCCCGCGCCGTTGTAGAGCAACGCCTGGGCCCAGCCGACGATCGCTGGGGCCAGCCCTTCACCGCGGCGGCGGGCGTCGGCGGTGCTGACGGCCGCCAATTCGAGGGTCCGCGCCTCGTCGCCCTGCCACGCGGCGAGCAACAGAGCCATGTAGCTCGGCACCGGTATCCCGGTTCCGTCCGCCACATCGTCGAGTTCCATGATCAGGACGGATGCCTCGGACAGGTCGCCTGCGAACAGGTGCATGAGGATGCGTGTCGTCAGCGCCAGGGGTAGGTCGGCCAACGCCCCGCTCTCGCGCGCCAGCCGGACGTAGCTGCCGGTGAGCGCGTCCGCCGCATCGTCCTGGCAGAGGTCCGTAGCGATGGAGCTGGCGAACCACATCCACCGAAGGCCCTCCTCGCTCGCCAGATCCGGCTTCTGGAACGCCTGCAGCGCCTCCTTCATCTTCGGCACAGCGGCCGCGAAACCCGCGGTGTACCGCACCGCCAGACCGTCCAGAAGAAGGTCCGAGGGCCGCACCGGCGCTGTGGCAACCGGCGCAGCAGCGGCCGCTCGGGCCACATCGCCCAGGGTGCCGCTGCTGCCCGAGTCTGACGCGTACCAGGCCGCGCGCAAGGCGTCGAGATACGTGCTCCGGGCGAGACCGACGTCCAGCGGCTCGAGCCGCGAAGCCGCCTTGAGGAAGAGGTCCGCCGTTTCGCGACCTCGGTCGACCGTGAAGGCGATGTCGGCCCGCAGGAGATCCGCGCGCGCCCGGTCAAGCTCGGAGGAATGATCGGCCTCGGCCAAGGCGAGCAGGCGCAGCGCGACGTCCGGAGCACCGCCCACATGTCGGGCCTGCGCCGCCGCCAACAGCCGCGAAGCCCGCCGGGTCGGATCCGGAGTCAGCTCCGCGGCTCGTTCCAGGAACACTCCGGCCGCCGCGAACCCGCCACGGGTCTGCGCCCGAGCGGCGGATGTCTGCAACTCGGTCGCCACGTCCTCGTCGGGTCCTGCGGCTGCCTGCGCCCGGTGCCAGGCTCGCCGGTCCGGATCCGTGCCGGGCTCCATCGTGTCGGCGAGCGCGGCATGTGCCTTTCGCCTTTCCGTTTCGCTGGCCGCCCGGTAGACCGCCGAGCGCAACAGGGGATGCCGAAACCGCACCCCGAAGCCGAAATCCACGAATTCTGCGGCGAGCCACGAGGCGGTGAGATGGCTCTCGACGGGAACGCCCATACGAGTGAGAGCGCCCCATACCAGCACGGGATCGCCGACGGGTTCGACCGCGGTGACCAGAAGTAACGTCCGGACGTCCGGAGGGAGAGCGGCAATCTGTCGCCGGAAGCTCTCCTCGATGCGGCGAGGCAGAGCGCCGTGGCTGATAATTCCGAAGCCGCCGCCGAGCTCAGCAGCAGTGAAGCCACGCGGCAGTTCGGTGAGCGCCAGGGGATTGCCGTGGCATTCGGCGATGATGCGGTCGAGCACCCTCTCGTCGACTCGCCCGAGAAACGTGGACGCGAGCAACGCCCGCGAATGCTCGTCGGTCAGGCCGGTGACGGTCATGACCGGCAGGCCCTTCAGCTCCGGCATGTCGTCGCTGTCGAGGTCTCCGCGTACCGCGAAGATCATGATCAGCGACTCGGTTCTCAGCCGCCTGGCCACGAACCCGAGGACCTGGGCCGAAGCCTGGTCCAGCCACTGGGCGTCGTCAACGATGCAGACGACCGGCTGTTCGTCGGCGAAGCCAGCAAGCAGGCCGAGCACTCCCAGACCAACCATGAAAAGGTCCGGTGCCTCACCAACGCTCAGACCGAACGCGGTGCTCAGCGCCCGGCCCTGCTGAGCCGGCAGCCGCGCAAGGCGGTCCAGGACCGGCGCGCAGATCTGATGCAGGCCGGCAAACGCGAGTTCGCTTTCAGCCTCCACCCCGGCGGCCTGGACGACCCGGCAATCCCCGGCCTGCGCAAGGGCGTAATCCAGTAGCGCGGTCTTGCCGATTCCCGCCTCACCACGAAGCACGAGGGCCCCGCTGACGCCGACACGCCCACCCGCGAGGAGCTGATCGAGCGCCGCGCGTTCGACGCTCCTGTCCAACAGCACGTTGCGCCGTCTTCGTCTGCTCGTGGCCGCATCGCGGCCGTCCTGGGGAAACATCGCCATAAACCCTAGTCGGGGACGTAGCCGCTGAGCAGGCGCGGTGGCCAACCCCCGGCGACAAAATCCCCTCTGCCCGCAGCCAACGCGCCGGTAAGTCGACCCTCGTCGAGGCGATCGCGGTAGCGGCAGGGTTCAACCCCGGGAGCGGATCCACCAACCGAGGAGGCGGCTCACAGTGGTTCGGATCTGCTGCCCTGGCCGTCCCTGATGCCGGCACGGCAACACCAGCGGCCGGCCCACCTCATCGAGAGCGCGGCTGCCTCCATCGACGCCACCCCGAGATGCGACCATGATCCAGACAGCGTCGTCATCTTTGGTAATACTGCACGACGCAGAACTCGTTGCTCTCCGGGTCGGCCATCACCAGAACCGCGCCTTCCGGGTAGTCGTGCCGTTCGCCGGTCCACCGGCCGCCCAGCGCCCCGATCCGGTCCACCGCTTCACCGGCGTCGGCGACAGCGATGTCCACGTGCAGACGCGCCTTGCCGACCTTGGGCTCCGGTACCGGTTGGAACGTCAACACCGGCCCGCCGTCGGTGACGATGACTCGCCGCCAGCCGGGTAGGGATTCCATCACCCGGCCGCCGAGCACGGCGGACCAGAAGTCAGCCAGCTTCTGTGGATCTTGACAATCTATCGTGACGCCGGCAAATCGGCCCAAGGTCGTCGTCATGGGCCCAACGTAGCCGTGCCACAGAGCCCTTGTCAGGGAGCACTCAACTCGGTAGATCAGTACACCGGCTTGGACCTACCGCTCACAGCGCAGCGCTCGGCTGAGGCCGTCGGATGAACTGTCGGTCGCGGGCGGTCACCGAAGCCCTTGGGCATGCCGCTCGAAGAACGACGTCGAGGACCAGGTCGGGATCCGCTACGTAGGCGCCGCTGGCCCATGCGGCGTTTGCCTCGATCACGGCCCAGTGACCGTCAACCAGTCCTACGTCGACGACGATGGCGGAGGGCAACGTGTGCCCGTAGCCGGCGATGAGATCGGCGCCGAAGGCTAGCGCGTCGGTTGACGGAGGGCCGAGGTGCAGTCGGCCGTGCGCGGCGTACTGACTGCCGGCGTAGACAACAGCGTCGAGCACGTGTAGCCGGTACTCGGCGGTGAAGTCGACGATGTCGCTGACGAGCACTGGAGTCCGCCGGTCGACAGTATCCGGGCCGGGCAGGCGGGAGCCATCCGTGTAGATCATCGCCGGGATGTTCTTGTCATTGGGCGACTTGATGAACGCCGGTCGCCGGAGTTCGTAGGCCTCGCCGATGGCGACCAGGGTGATGTCGCGGCGGGTAAGTTCACGAGGAAGCCCAGTCAGCCAGCCAGGTTCCGCTTCCAGCGGCGCGATCCCCAGCAACGGTGCGACGACGTCGGCGAAGCTCGGTCCCGCATGAAGGTGATCAGCACGCAGTCCGGCGGGCACTTCGAAAGAGCCGAGCTGGACGGTGCGTATTCCGCGTCGATGAGCGGCGTCGCGCAAGCTTCGAGCCGAGGCCGTCAGACGTGGCGGCAGAACAAGTGTCACGGCTGATGATCCTGCCCCGATACGCCGTCACAATTACAGCGGTTATCAGGCGGACCGGTGCCGCCGGCAACGATCCTGCAGTGGGTGCAGGCGAAAACCCGTGTTCGGTGTCGTCGGAAAACGTCTCGATTCGACCGACGGGGTTCGACCACAATGTCACAGTGGATCGCGAGCACCTGGTGAAGTTGAGCAAACGGATGTCGAAGGCCCTCCGGCACGAACCCGGCCGGGCCGGCCTGGTGCTCGACCCGGCCGGTTGGACTCCCGTCGACGCTCTGCTCGCCGCCCTACGGATCGAGCGGGCCGAGCTGGACGCGGTCGTCGCCGGCAACGACAAGCAGCGGTTCGCTGTCGAGCGCGGCACCGACGGTGTGCTGCGAATCCGGGCCAACCAGGGCCACTCGGTCCCGGTGGACCTCGGACTGCCCCCGGTGACCCCACCGGACCGGCTCTATCACGGCACCAGCGCCGACGCGCTGGAGTCGATCCGGGCCACCGGCCTGCACCGCGGGGGCCGGCACCACGTCCATCTCTCCACCGACACCGAGACCGCCCATCGGGTCGGCTCCCGGCGGGCCGGTCGGGTCGTGATCCTCACCGTTGACGCGGCGGCGATGGCCGCCGACGGGCACGTGTTCCACCGCAGCGCGAACGGCGTCTGGCTGACCGACGCGGTCCCTGCCAGCTATCTGCTCGACTGAGCCCTGGCCTGGCCCGGGCCGCCGAGAGGCTACGTCAGCTTGGAGCTAGCCGGTGGTTTCGAACACAGCGCTCCCAGTGCGCTGGAATCCTGGGAATGGATCGTGGATTCGCTCGACGCGGTCTTACGCAGCCGCAGCACTCGCTGACCCGACGACGGCCGCACCACCGCCAGCGGTTCGCGGCGCGGCGCGGCGATGAACATCGAGATCTCGATCGAGAGGCTTGAGGCAATGCCCACCGAACACCAGTGGATCACCACACCGGTCACCGCGGACCTCGTGCGCGGCTTTGTCGATCTGGAGGCGACCGCGCGCGGTTTACTGCCGCATCGGCTGACCGCCCGGGCACGCCAGCAGATCCCCGACGACCAACTGGCCATGGCTGAGGCCCAGCCCTCCGGCGTGCGGCTGGCTTTCCGTACCCGGGCCACCACCATCGAACTGGACACGCTGCCCACCAAGCGGGTCTACCAGGGCTTCCCGCCCCCACCGGACGGCGTCTACGACCTGCTGATCAACGGCCGCCTGGCCGCACAGACCTCGGTGCCCGAAGGCAACGTCCGGACGGTTACCAACATGTTCACCCAAACCTCTGTGCTGGCCGAAGGGCCGGCCGGCACCGCCCGCTTCGCGGATCTGCCGGACGGTGAGAAAGACATCGAGATCTGGCTTCCACACACCGAGATCACCGAGTTGATCGCGCTGCGCACCGACGCGCCCGTCGAGCAGACCCCGCCCAACGGAAGCAGGACGTGGCTGCACCACGGCAGTTCCATCAGCCACGGCTCGAACGCCGATCATCCCACCGCCATCTGGCCAGCCCTCGCCGCGGCCGAGGGCGGCGTGCAGTTGGTCAACCTGGGGTTCGGCGGGAGCGCGCTGCTCGACCCGTTCACCGCCCGCGCCATGCGGGACATCCCTGCGGACCTGATCAGTTTCAAGATCGGCATCAACATCGTCAACAGCGACGTGATGCGTCTACGCGCCTTCACCCCTGCGGTCCACGGCTTCCTCGACACTGTCCGCGAAGGGCACCCGACCACACCACTGCTGGTCGTGTCCGCCATCCTGTGCCCGGTTCAGGAGGACACCCCTGGTCCCCTCGTGCCGGACTTCGAGGGCGGGACTCTGCGGTTCAAGGCCACGGGCGATCCGGCCGAGCGCAGCGCTGGGCGGCTGACCCTCACCGTCATCCGTGACGAACTCGCCCGGATCGTCGAACAACGCTCGGCCGATGACCCGAACCTGCACTACCTCGACGGACGTGACCTGTACGGCGAGGCGGACTACGCCGAACTCCCACTGCCCGACGGGGTGCACCCCGACCCTGCCGGACATCGCCGTATCGCGGAGAACTTCGCGCGGCTCGCGTTCGGCGACGGCGGCCCCTTCGCCACCAAGACCGGCTGACCGTCCGAGCGCAGAGACGCAAACGGTGGAACGTGGCGCCGTGCCCACCGATCCTCCAGCGTCCGACTCTCCGTACTGGTGTGAAGACGA
Organism: Micromonospora sp. NPDC047753; assembly: GCF_040642735.1. Classification (NCBI taxonomy): domain Bacteria; kingdom Bacillati; phylum Actinomycetota; class Actinomycetes; order Micromonosporales; family Micromonosporaceae; genus Micromonospora; species Micromonospora sp. NPDC047753. The sequence continues at coordinate 20,590 of NZ_JBEYSL010000058.1, forward strand.
CGGCGGGGAGGAGGAAGAGCGATCAGCAGCCAGGTCATCGCGATCGCGGTTTGGTGTGGCATCAAGCGTGATCGCCCGCTCAGGTTCCGCCGCCCCCTGCCCTGAGCGCCGGGACGGCGGCGGTCCAGACCAGCGCGGCGTGCGCGATGTCAGCTCCATTCCCTGGCCAGCGCCCGGCGCAGCACACGTACGGCGACCCTTGCGGACGGGCTTCGAGGCGCCCGACTCCCTCGGCGAGTTGTCCCACTCATCACGCTTGGAGTGCGCCCCGAGCCGGTGGGCGAAAATCCC
>NZ_JBEYSL010000059.1:0-20593 GCF_040642735.1 Micromonospora sp. NPDC047753
GGTGGTGGTGACGGTCGCGGAGAGGATGTTGACCCGCTCGTCGGAGCGTCGATCAGGTCGTTGGCCGTGCAGCCCTGCCCGACCGTGCGACTGGGCACCCCGGTGTCGGTGTCGCCGAGCCATACCGTCGACCGGTCGTCGGGCACCGCGCAGCCCACCGTCACAGTGGTCTGCACCGTCGCCGTCTGACCGTCGGCGTACGTGACGGTCAGCTTCGCGGTGTAGGTGCCGACAGTGGCGTACGTGTGCCGGGGGTCCGCCTCGGTCGACGTGGCGCCGTCGCCGAACTCCCAGCGGTGGCTCACACCGCCGGAGCGGGAACCGGTGAAGGCGATGGTCAGCGGCTTGTTCTGCACGGCGACCGAGGTCGCCGCCGGTGCCGGGGTGGGCGCCCCGCCGGTGTAGGTGACCCGGATCAGCTTCTGGTTCGCGTGCAGGCTGAAGAAGCCGCCGCCGTAGTCGAGCAGGTAGAGCGCGCCGTCCGGGCCGAACTTCGCGTCCATCCAGCTCTGCAACCGGGTGTCGCCGTTGCCACCGGGGATGATGGCCCGCAGCGACTCGGCGTACACCGGTGGGGCGGCCTGCGGCACGCCGGCCGGGTCGACGGTGACCGCGACCCGGTTGGCGGCGTTCGACTGGTCGCCGATGAACCACTTGCCGTCCCAGTGCTCCGGCCACGCCACGCCGCTGGCGGTGTCGACGAGGTTCCGGTGGTACGTCGGGCCGGACATGATGGCCTGCCCGCCGCCGCGCAGGTACGGCTGCGTGTAGGTGGCGTCGGCCGCCACGTAGGTCGGCAGGCCGCTGCCGTCGGTCCGCTTCGGGAACACCGGGCCGCCACCGTCCGGCGAATACCAGATCATGTTGTCCCGGGCCGCCGGGATGTCCTCCAGTCCGGTGTTGCGCGGCGAGGTGTTCTTCAGGTTGTCGCAGTCGTACCAGCCGGTCAGCACTGTCGCGTCGGTGTTGCTGCGGTCACGGTACGGCTGCCGGTTGCCCATGCAGTACGGCCAGCCCTGGTTACCGGCGGAGGTGATGATGGTGGCCGTCTCGTACTTCGCCGGGCCCAGGGTCGGGCTGGGCGACGAGGCGTCCGGGCCGACCCAGCCAGCGGTCAGCCACTGGTGCACCGGGTCGATCTGGAGACGGGCGATGTTGCGCACGCCCATCACGTAGATCTCGGGCCGGGTCTTCTCGGTGCCCGGTGGGAACAGGTTGCCCTCCGGGATGGTGTACGTGCCGTCCGGCTCCGGGTGAATCCGGATGATCTTGCCGGCGAGGTCGTTGGTGTTACCCGACGTGCGACGGGCGTCCTGGAACGAGATGCCCTGGTACTCCTCGGTCCAGTTGTTGCCGGCGTAGCCCTGCGACCCCTCCGAGGAGTTGTTGTCGCCGGAGCCGACGTAGAGGTTGCCCTTGGCGTCGAACGCCATGCCACCGCCGGCGTGGCAGCAGCTGTGGATCTGCACCGGGAACTGCAACAGGTCCTTGCGGGTGGCCTGGTCGACGGTCTGCGCCTGGCGGTCGTAGGTGAACCGCGAGACGGTCCGCTGACCGACCCGCTTCACCCGGTCGACCGAGTCGTGCGGCATCCAGTAGACGTAGAGCCAGCCGTTCTCGGCGAACGCGGGGTCGGGCACGATGCCGAGCAGACCCTCCTCGTTCTTGACCAACTCGGAGCCGCTGCCCCGGTTGCCCATCACCTCCAGGGTGGTGAGCAGCTTGACCTGCTTGGTGCGCGGGTCCCAGGAGTGGATGGTGCCGCAGCCCAGGCCCACCTTCGGGTTGTTCCAGTCCGCGATGGGGCCGCTCGGGCAGGCAGCCTTGCCGACGTAGAAGACAGTGCCGTCCGGCGCGATGGTGAGCCCGTGCGGCTCGCCGATCTGGTCCAGCTGCCCGGTCTGGTTGGCGGCGGTGAGTCGCTCCACCTTGTAGTTCGCGGCGATGGTGGCCTGGCAGTCGCCGCGTACCCGACCGGTGGTCCAGTTGAGAGCGCCGGTGAGGTGCGTGCGGAACGCCTCCTCGCCGTAGCTGCCCTCGGTGTGGCCCATGCCGGTGTAGAACGACCGGCCGCCGTCGTAGTCCCGGCACCAGGACACCGGGTGGAAGGCGCCGTTGGCGGCCGCGCCCGGGTTGTAGTGCCGCTCCTCGACCTGGGCGAGGGTGTGCACCGTGCCGATCGGGTTCGGGTCCCAGTTCTCCCAGCGGTCCGACCGGGTGATGGTCAGCGGCAGCGACGCGGTGGCCGGGTGCTTGCGGTCCAGGATGTTCACCACCGCGCGGTTCACCGCGGGCGGCTCCGGAGCGGTGGTGCTGCCGGTGAACAGGCGCAGGTCGGCGAGCTGGACCAGGGGTTCACCGCTGTTCGCGGTGACGTTGAGCCGGTAGCGCGTGAACTCCTGCGGCGTGGCGATGTCGAACCGGCGGGTCTGGAAGCGGTCCGGGAAGGTCTGCCCGGTGCGGCGGTCCAGGTCGGTCCAGCTCTGACCGTCGCTGGAGCCCTGCAGGGTCCAGTCCTTCGGGTCCCGTCCGGCGGAGTCGTTTGCCGACGTGAGCGCGTACCCGGTGATCTTCTTCGGTGCGCTCAACTCGTACGCCACCCAGGCGGTCGGGGTGCGGACCAGCCACTTCGTGTTGGCGTCGCCGTCGGTCAGCTTCTCCTTGGTCTCGTTGGGCGGGTTCTCGCCGCTGGCGGTCACCCGGGTCACCGGCTCGGCGACCGGGATGGCGCCGGCCGGGCGGGTGCCGATCAGCCCGGTGAACCAGGTGGAGTCGACCTGGGCGCGGGCGGCGTCGGCGATGCCGACGAACCCGCCGCCGGCCTTGACGTAGCTCTGGAGCGCCGACTCCTGGTCGCGGTTCAGCGCGGCGCCCGCCGCGGAGAGGAAGACCACGCTGCGGTACGCGGACAGCCCGGCTGCGGTGAAGGCGCCCGGGTCCGTGGTGGCCGTGACATCGATGTCATGACCGGCACCAAGCTGTTTGATGGTGTCCACCGCGCGCGACACCGGGTCCTGTTGCTCGGCCACCGGGCCGTGGAATACCAGGACCGCGGTCCTCTGCGGCGTCGCCGCCTGCGGGGCGGCCGCCGTTCGTGGTGCGGCCGCGGCCGCCGTCGTCGCCGGGAGCAGTGTCGCCAAGGCCGCTACCGCGGCAAGGGTTCGTCGTAGTTTTCTCGTCATGCCCGTCCCCACTTTCGGTTCGGTCAGCTTCCGTGCGTGTGGGTGTGGCCCTGGAACCGGTGGATCGCCTCCTCGGCGCCCGGCGGCATGCTGCCGTCGGCGTTGCGCACCAGGAAGATCCCGGCCATGCCGCCGTCGGAGTGCGTCTGCACGTGGCAGTGGTACATCCACGCGCCGGGTCCGACGCCCTCCCCGGCCAGCACCTGGAAACCGAACGAGCTGCCGGGGTTGAGGTCCTTGTTGTCGACCACCAGGCTCGGGTCGCTCGGCCCCTCCAACATCCCGGTGCGGTTGTCCGCCCAGCGGTGCGCGTGCAGGTGGAAGGTGTGGAACAGGTTGCCGTGGCCGATGGCGATCCACTCGACGCGCTCGCCCAGGTTCGCCTCGAACATCGGCGTCGCCGGAGCCATCTTGTTGTTGATCATCATGTCGTGGAACACCGCAGTGAACTGCTTCGACGGCAGGATGTCGCCACGTCGCCGGACGATCAGCGCGCCGTACAGTCCCTTCGCGACACCGCCGGTGCCGTGGTCGGTGCCCATCGCGTGATCGTGGTAGTGCCAGTAGCCGGCGCTGCCCGGCATGTACCGCCGACCCGCCGCGGCCACCATCTCGTGTGAGCGCCAGACGTACGTCCGCGTCTCACCCGGGTTGTTGAACGAGGCGTTGAACGGGCTGCCGTCGGACTCGGTGCTGTAGTCCACCCCGTGCGGATGGATGGACAGCCGCTGGTTGGTGGTGTTGACCAGGGTGATCTCCAGCGTGTCACCCTCGTACATCTCCAGGATCGGACCCGGAACGGTGGCCTGACCAGGCGCCAGGCCGTACCCGAACAGGTTGCCGGGCAACTGCTCGGCGTAGATGGTGATCTTCTTGGTGACACCGGCGGCGGCCCGGGCGGGGCTGCCGCCGAACGCGGTGCCGATCGTTGGGGCGGACGCGCCCAACGCCCCGGCGGCGAGCGCGCCGGTGGCGATCAGCGATCTGCGGGACAGGTGGCGGTGAGGGCCACCAACGTGATCGTCCATGGGTCTCCGTTCCCGACCGGGCGAAGACGCGACGAGGGCAGAGTGCATCGACCGCCGAGCACGGGGCGGTGGCACGACTGAGGGTGAGGCTCGTCGCGGACTTGGCTCGGAAGACTCAGAACTTTCGATGGATAACAGCAACTTATGTAATCCATCGACGAAAGTACAGCTCTGATTGCAAAAAGATTACCTTGACATCACGACGTCCGTCGATTGACATGAAGCTGACACGCAGGCCGTCGACAGTCAGGTCCTCAGACTGGTCAGTGGCGGGCGGACACCGCCGCCCGCGCCGTCAACGCAGGGCGCACAGAACGACGCCGGGCTGCCCCTCGGATGAGGCAACCCGGCGCGGAGGACGTACGGCAGATGTGGTCAGAGGTGGTGGCGGTCGTCCGCCGGCAGGCTGGGGGTCTGCGGCGACGCGGGCGACTGGTCCGGCTGGCCGAGCTGCGCGACGTGGGTCGGGTCGAGGACCCGGGAGAGGAACGCGCGGGTCCGTTCGTGCTTCGGCGCGCCCAGCACCTCCTGCGGCGGCCCCTGCTCGACCACCACGCCGCCGTCCATGAAGACGACCCGGTCGGCGACATCGCGGGCGAACGCCATCTCGTGGGTGACCACCATCATCGTCATACCGTCCTCGGCCAGCTTGCGCATGACGGTGAGCACGTCGCCGACGAGTTCCGGGTCGAGCGCGGAGGTCGGCTCGTCGAAGAGCATCAGCTTCGGCTCCATCGACAGCGACCGGGCGATCGCCGCCCGCTGCTGCTGCCCCCCGGAGAGCTGCGCCGGGAAGGCGTCGGCCTTGTCGGTCAGCCCGACGCGCTCCAGGTTGGCCCGTGCGATCCGCTCGGCTTCGGCCCGACCTCGCCGGAGCACCCGGCGCTGGGCGATGGTGAGGTTGTTCAGGACGGTCAGGTGCGGAAACAGGTTGAACGACTGGAACACCATGCCGATGCCGCGGCGGACCGCGTCGATCTCGACGTCCGGGTCGGTCATCTCGACCCCGTTCACCCAGATCTTGCCGGCGGTCGGCTCCTCCAGCAGATCGACGCAGCGCAGCAGGGTCGACTTGCCGGAACCGGACGGACCGATGACGCAGACCACCTCGCCCTGGCCGACCTCGAAGTCGATGCCCTTGAGCACCTTGAGCGGCCCGAAGGACTTGTGCAGGTCGCGGATCTCCACGGCGGGACGGGATGGGGTGGTCGTCATCGGGGTCACCGAGCCTTGGCGTAGCGGAGTTCGAGGCGTCGTACCACCTGCGACAGCGGCAGGGTGATCACCAGGTAGGCGAGGCCGGCCACCAGCAGCGGGGTCGCGTTCACCCGGTCGTTGAGCATGTCCCGGCCGAACTTGGTGATCTCGATCGTCTGCGCCGTCACCCCGAGCACGTACGCCAGCGACGAGTCCTTGGTGAGCAGGATGAGCTCGTTCGTCAGCGGTGGGATCACGATCCGGAACGCCTGCGGGATGACGATCGTGCGCATGGCGGTGAAGTGCGACATGCCGAGGGTCCGCGCCGCCTCCATCTGCCCCTTCGGCACGGCCTGGATGCCGGCCCGGATCGTCTCCGCCATGTACGCCGCGGCGGTCAACCCGAGGCCGATCGCTATCGAACCGAACACCCCGCCCGGAATCTCGCGCTCCGGGAAGGCGATCGGGATGCCGTACCCGACGAGGAAGAGCACCAGCAGCGCGGGCAGACCCCGGAACAGCTCGATGTACGCCGTCGCCGCCCAGCGGTACGGCGCCACCCGGGACAGGCGCATCAGCGCCAGGATCGTCCCGAACACGAGGCCGAAGGCGAACGCGCCCAGCGTGTAGAGGATGGTGTTGCGCAGCGCGACGGTGATGATCGTCGGGAACATCGACTTGATGATGTCGACGCGGAAGAACGCGTCGGCCAACCTGTCCCAGTCCGCGGCGACGAGCACCGTGGCGATGATGGCGATGAAGACCAGGTACTGGAGCCCGAGGGACAGCCGCTCCCGCTGGCGGCGTCGCAGCTTCACGTTCGCTCGTTGCCTTCCCGGAGGTTACCGACGTCGGAGGGCGCGCGGGACGCGCGCCCTCCGGTACTGCGTGGCGCTCAGGCGCTCGGCTGCTTGCCGATCCACTTCTCGTAGATCGTGTTGTACGTGCCGTCCTGCCTGGCCTTGGCCAGCACCTCGTTGATCTTCTTGAGCAACTCCGGGTTGGCGTCCTTCTTCACGGGGAAGCCGTACTGCTCGCCGGTGTCGAACTCGGCGGCCACCTCGAACCCACCCGGGTTCTTCTTGAGGTACTCGGTCCAGACCGGCAGGTCGTTGATGGCGGCCTCGACCTGGCCGTTGGCGACGGCCTGCTGGAGGGCGGCGAGGTCCTCGAACTCGACGAGCTTCAGGCCCTTCTCCGCCTCGAGCTTCTTGGCGTAGTCACGACCCGTGGTGGCCGCCTGGACGCCGAGCTTCTTGCCCTTGAGGTCGTCGAGGGACTTGTACGTCTTGCCGGTCTTCACCAGCATCGCCTGGGTGGCGTCGAAGTACGGGTCGGAGAAGTCGATGACCTTCTTCCGCTCCTCGGTGATGGTCATGCCGGCGGCAGCCGCGTCGCACTTGCCGGTGTTGAGGTCCTGACCGGACTTGATCCCCTCGAACGGGGTGTCGACGATCGTCTGCTCGACGCCGAGTTCCTTGGCGACCAGGTCCATGATCTCGACGTCGAAGCCGGTCACCTTGCCGCTGGCGTCTTTGGACTGGAACGGCGGGTACGGCAGGTGGGTGCAGACGGTCAGTTTGCCGGCCGTGACCAGCTTGACCCCGCTCGCCTGGACCTCGCTGTCGTCCTTCTTCGCGCAACCCGCGGTCAGCGCGAGGGCGGTGACGGCCACGACGAGGCCGGCCTGACGGACGACGCTTGGGAACCTCACGGCTGTGCCCCTCCGATTCGGCTTCCAATTCACAGAAAGCCAATCTGGTTCATAGACTTTGCAGTAAGCGACCGTACCCGATCTGGCGCGTCACCCCCAGATCACGCCGTGACCGCTCGGCGGACCCGGCAAGGCGCCCTCCGTCAACAAACCCGACACTTGCCCCGCAAGGGGCCTCAGCCACCGGTTCCCTCGGCCGCTCCGTCCGGGGTGAGGGCTCCTTCGTGGGGGTCTGTGTCCAGGAACACATGCTGGTGGCCCTGGCCCGAGTCGACGCTGATCTGATCGAGCTGGGTCGCCGCGACCGACCAGATCGTCGCGGCCTCGGCGGCCTGCCGCGCGGTGACGTCCAGCAGGGCCGCCCGTTGCGCCGCTGGAACGCCGGCCGCCAGCGCGTAGGCGTCGACGGCCAGCGACGCCTGCTCGACCGCTCCGCGCAGGCCTCCGCGCGCCACGTTGGTGGCGGTGGTCCCCGACGGCGGCTCGGCGAACGGCTCCGCCGCCTGGCGCATGACCCCCTGCCACTGGCGCGCCTGCGCCGGGTCCGGCGCACGTCCGGCCGTCGTCTCCGTCTTGATGGCGGCCAGCACCGGGGCGACCTGGTCGCGGACGCGTCGGGCCGTCTCGATCAGCTCCACGATCTGCTGAGCGTCCCGCTTCGCCTCGTCCTGCTTGATGCTCGCGATGGTCGCCTCGGTCGCGTCCGGACGGCCCAACTGGTAGCCGATCAACCCGCCGAGCAACGCGGTGACCAGTGCGATCACGCCCGCGACGGCCACGAAGCGCACTGTGCGGCGGTGCCGCACATCGGCCTTGTCCAGCTGGTAGGAGGGTCGGCCGGTACGGCGCGCCATCGCATCTCCTCACATCGATGGGGTGGGGCCAAAGATTAGCTGCCCCGTGACGTCCGTCGATAGTGCCGATCGGTGCACTCCCTGCCCATCTGCACCCTCCCGTGGTCACTTAACCGCTTTGGGCGTTTTGCACTGTTTTGGGTGTTTATCGTGATCCTTGCGCCGCTGGCATCGGCCCACGACAACCAACCGCGTTGCACCGAGGAGGACAAATTGACTGAACCGACAGGGACGGCAGTGGACAAACCGAGCAGTCGAGGCCGCTCTCGCAAGCTGAAGGCCATCCTGGCCGGAGGGATCGTCCTCGGCCTCGGTGCGACGATCACCCTCGCCGCCTGGAACGACTCGGAGTACGCCACGGGCACGTTCACGGCGGGCACCTTCAGCATGGAGGGCAGCACCAACGGCACCACCTACGCCGAGCACCCCACCGCCGGCACCGCGGCCGCGTTGACCTTCAGCACCGGCTTCGACGACATCAGCCCCGGTGACGTGGTCGCGGCGCCGTTCGCCGTCCGACTGACAGCGGCCACGACGTACGACGCGACAGTCACCGTGGCGTCAGCGACCCCCGCCCCGGCCGGCTTCGTCGGCCTCACCTACGGCATCGCGACCGTCCCGGCCTTCGCCGACTGCAGCGCGACACCCACCACCCCGACCTGGATCGTGGCGCAGGGCACCCCGCTCAACTCGGTGGCCGGCGCGGTGCCGTTCAACCTGACGCAGGGCACTCCCCCCACGACGCCCGGCGCGCCGGTGAACCTCTGCTTCGTCGTCAACGCGGGAGGCACCCTGGTGCAGGGCACATCGGTCACGGAAACCTGGCAACTGTTGGCCGAGTCCGTCTAGGTGATGGCCGTGGTCAACCGTCGGACGCCGGCCGGAACACCACGGCTTCGCCGGACCCGTGCCGTACTCGCTGGCGCCCTCGTTCTCGGCCTGGGAACGACGTCCACGCTCGCCGCGTGGACCGACAGCGAGTACGGCACCGGGTCGTTCGGCGCGAGCGTCTTCGGCACCGAATCGCAGACCGCCTCCAGTAGTTGGGCCAGCCACACCCCGGTCGCGAACGCCGCGACGCTGGCGTTCAACGCGACGGCGATGTCCCCCTCGGTGTCGTTCTACGCCTTCCTCGACATCCGGACGACCTCGACGACGAATGTCGGCGGCGCGGTCGCGCTGACGAGTTCGTCGAACAACTCCGGCGCCCTGCTGCCCGCGCTCGAGTACCGGGCCGTGCGGACCCCCACGACCAGCACCACGTGTGCCGCCGCCGCCTTCTCCGGTTCACCCACCTGGATCGTCGGGCCCGGCTACTCCGCCATCACCGCGGTGCCCGGCTCACCGGTGTCCTCCCCCATCACCGTGCCGGCCGGCGCGACGCCGCAGCTGAGGTTCTGCTTCGAGGTCCGGGTCCAGTCCGGCGCCAGCAACGCGTACCAGGGCACGACCGGGGTGGTCACCTGGGAATTCACTGCCACGTCTACGTGAGGGATCTGCAGATGGTGGGACGCGAACGTCGACGGCACGGCACCCTCGCCCGGGTCGGCGACCTGGTGCTGACAGTGCTCGCCGTCGGTGGGACGGCCTGCGTCGTCCTCGTCCCGCTGGCGTTCTTCTTCGACATCTCGCTCATCCTGTTCAAGACCGGGTCGATGAGCCCCACCATCCCGGCCGGGTCACTGGCCGTGGTGCGGGAGATCCCCGCGTCCGAGGTCCACGTGGGAGACGTCGTCACCGTCGACCGCACGCCGCTGCCACCGATCACCCACCGGGTGCTCGACATCGCCAACGGCGGTGGGGCCACCCGCCTGCTCACCCTGCGGGGGGACGCGAACCAGTCGAACGACGCCGCGCCGTACGCGGTGAGCCACGTGCGGCTCGTGCAGTGGTCGGTGCCCAGGCTCGGGTACGCGGTGCGAGCCGTGTCGAACGTCTACGCCACGAGTCTCATCACGGTCGGGGCAGCCGCGATCGTCACCTGGGCGTTCTGGCCGCGCGGGGGCGAGCCGGGGACCCGACGACAGCGCGCGTGGCGCCGTCGGCGACCGGATTCGGCGGTACCCGACGAGGTGGGGGCAGCCCCGGAGGTCGGCACCCAGCCGAGCGGCACGGGACCGCGTGGCGACTCGACAGTGGGACGCATGTTGGTCGTGCTGGCGGTGCTGCCGGGCGTTGCCGCCGCGGTACTGGCGACGCCCGGTCAGGCCCGCGCGGACACCACCGAGGAGGTCATTCGGAGCAGGTACCTCACGCTGGTCTCGATCGGCGACGACGATCGCATGGCGAACCTGGCGCCGGAGCAGCCCGTGCCCTGGCAGGTGGGCGTCTCGGCGCACGCGGAGCAGCCCGGCGAGGTGACCATCTCGCTGTCCGCGCTGGGCCCTCTCGCCGTCCGTCCGGACGGACTCCAGGTGATGGTCGCCGTCTGTGCCATCCGCTGGGTGAAGGGTGCCTGCCCGACCGGCCAGGGTGAGCAGGTCCTCGCCGACGGTCCCGCCACCAGGCTGGCCGCGCACCCGGTCACGATCAGCTCGATGCGCGCCGATCAGCAGCGTTGGGTGCTCGTCACGGCGAGTCTGCTCGCCAACGCGGTGGCCTCGGGGTCGGCGGACCTGGTCGTCACGGCGACCGGATTCGGCGACAGCGCATCGGCGGGCGGCACTGTCGGCCCGCTTCCGCGCACCGGGACCAACCTGTTGACACCTCTGCTGGCCGGGGGCGGTGCGCTCGCCACCGGTCTGCTGCTGATGCGCGCCGCGCGCCGGATCAGGGTGGGGCCAGCGCGGTGCCCACAGCGAACCAGACCCGGGAGTCGGTCCACCAGGTGTCGAGCAGCGCCCTGGGCAGGCCGAACATCGCCATGCCGGGCTGGTACGGGGTGTAGCCCATCAGTTGCTCGCCCGGTGGCAGGGCGGCGATGGCGTCCGGTCCGAGGTACGGCGTGCCGTGTTCCAGGAGGCGACTGCCGGCCTGCTCCACGACCAGCACCTCCTCCTGGGCCCGGTCGGTGCGCCCACCGGCCCGGTCGATGCTCTGCCAGGCCAGGGGCAGCAGTGTGGTGGTGGCCCAGGCGAGGCCGGTGACCGCCCAGCGGGCTGGCAGACCGGTCAGCCGGGAGGTTGGAGAGCGTCGACGCAGCAGAAGTTGGGCGATCACCGTCAGCGTCGCGAGCAGGTAGCCGACGGCGGCGACCGCGCCCCAGGCGCGGTGCGGCAGCAGGGTGGATGTGACAGCTGTGATCGCCGCGAAGGCGGCCGACACGGCGTAGAGCCCCAGGTCGAGGGCGAGCCCGCCGGCGGCGTTGTCGAGAGTGCGCCAGTGCCAGCGACTGCGGTGGGCGGTCGGGTCGTCGACGATCACGCGCGACAGTCTGGCAGACCGGGCTGCCCACGCAGTGGGCCGATGCCTGCTCAGGCGGGCAGGTGTGGCAGGCGGTCGGGCCTGGAGCGGCCGGCCTGGCGGCGGTTCTGGCTCAACCGGATCACCGCCCCGGTGTCGTGCAGCGGCGCGGCGAGGGTGCCCGGTCGGCCGCCCGAGCCGCGCTGCATCGCCGCGAGCAGGGTGCCGGACGGCATCGGCCGGGCGAACAGGTGCCCCTGGCCGGCGACGCAGCCCAACTCCCAGAGGGCCCGCCGCTGCGGCTCGCTCTCCACCCCCTCGGCCACCACGTCCAGGTCGAGGCTGCGACCCAGGTCGAGGGTGGAGCGGATGACGGCGGCGGCCTCCGCCGAACTCTCCATCGTCGTCACGAAGCTCCGGTCGATCTTCAGCTCGTGAACCGGGATTCGGGAGAGCAGCGAGAGTGAGGAGTAGCCGGTGCCGAAGTCGTCCAACGCCAACCGGACGCCCTCGTCGCGTAGTCGGCTGAGCACCCGGTCGACCACGTCGAGTTGGCTGAGGGTCAGCGTCTCGGTCAACTCCAGGACCAGCCGGTCCGGTGGTAGGTCGTGTGCGCGGAGGCGAGCCAGCACCGAGCCGGGGAACCGCGCGTCGAGAAGGCTGCGCGGGGACACGTTGACCGCGACCGGTACGTCGAAGCCGGCGTCGCGCCAACTCACCGCCGCGATCAGCGCCTGGTCGAGGATCGCTTCGGCGAAGGCCGGTAGCAGGCCGGACCGTTCCACCGCCTCCAGGAACCGCAGTGGGTCGATCAGGCCGTGGGTGGGGTGGTGCCAGCGGGCCAGGGCCTCGGCGCTGGTCACCTCACCGGTGCCCAGGTCGACGATCGGTTGGAAGTTGACGACGAACTCGTGGTCGGCGACCGCGCGCGGTAGGTCACCGCCGAGGGTGAGGCGCCCGAGGTCGGCGGTGTCGCGGGTCGGGGCGTACGTGGAGATCCGCTGCCCGGCTCGCTTCGCCTGGTACATGGCCACGTCGGCGCGGCGCAGCAACTCGGCCATGCCGCCGTTGGACGGGGCGGCGGAGATGCCGCCGCTGGCTTCGACGCTGATGCGCATGCCGTCCAACTCGAACGGCTCGTGCAGGGCGGCGAGCAGCGTCTCGGCCCGGTGCGCGGCGACCGCCGGGGCCGGCAGACCGCGCATGAGTACGGCGAACTCGTCGCCGCCGAGGCGGGCCACCAGGTCGCTCGGCTGGGCCGCACCCCCCAGCCGGTCGGCCACCTGCACCAGCACCTGATCGCCGGCGGCGTGCCCGAGCGTGTCGTTGACCTCCTTGAAATGGTTGAGGTCGATCAGCACCAGCGCGGTCACCCCTTCGGCATGGCGGGTGCTCAAGTGTTCGGTGCCCTCGTCGAGGAGGTGCCGGCGGTTGGCCAGGCCGGTCAGCGCGTCGTGCGAGGCCGCGTACGCGTGCTCGTCGGCGACTCGGGCCAGTTCGGCGTACGCCTGGGCGTTGCGGACGGCGGTGCAGAGCGCGGAGGCGAAGGTGCGCAGGGTGTACTGCTCCCGTTCGGAGAGCTGCACCGGGCCGCGGAAACGCAGTCGAAGCATGCCGACGTCGACCGTCCGGTCATGGCCTTCCAGCGGTGCCGGGACGACCGTGCCGTCCACGTCGGTGGGCGTGCCGGGGGGGCCGTCGAAGGTGATGCCGCCGGTGCCGCCGCGTACGGTGCGGCTGCCGTCGCTCAGCTCGATCTCGACCTCGTCGGCGGAGAACAGCTCGGCGGCCTGGGTGACGGCGGTGGTGAGGACGTTGTCGAGGTCGACCACGTTGAGCGCGTCGGTGGTGCGGGCAAGCCGCTGCCACGCCTGCTGCTCGGTGCGGCCTCGGATGCGCGCGGAGTAGGCCAGGTGCAGGCTCAGGACCAGGGGTGGCACGGCGAGCAGGAGCCGTGGGTCCATCTGGAGGGTGAGCAGGGTCAGGGCCGCCACCACGAACCGGACCGCGTAGCCGGCCAGGCGAAGATCCAGGTTGCTGCGGAACTGGGTCGAGATTCTGGTGCCGGAGGCGAGCGCGATCACGGGGATCGCCAGCAGTTCGTCGAGGAGGGCAGCGACTAGGTAGGCGACCGCCAGGATCCCGACCAGCTGTGGGGCCTGCATGGCGGGCCAGGTCCAACCGAGCAGCGCGAAGGCGGTGCCGGCCCCGGCCGCGACGAGGATGTTCTTGCCGACGCCGAAGGCCAGCTTGATGGGTGGAAGACGGGCCGAGGCGATGGTGATGCCGATGCAGGTGCAGAGGACCACCCAGGGAACGGGGGCAATGGCAGCCGCGATGACGATCGCCGCCTCGCTCCAACTGATCAGGTGCACCGTGGACCGGACACGTACGCGGGTCTTGACGAACGCACCCAAGGCGATCATGGCGGTCAGCGTGACCAGGGTCGCTACGTCGGGTGTCGGAGCCTCGGCCGCGGGGAAGGTCAATCTCAGGGAGGCGAGAGCAACGATCGTGGCCGCAACGACGAGGAGACCGACGATCAGCCGTAGCCGTCGATCGGTCCCGTCATCGCGTCGTTGTGAAGAGGCCACGCAACTCCTGGATTACCTCGCCTGTCGTACTCGCAACCATATCGCCGGGCGCTGCGGAAGTCCCGCATCGATGTCAGCCCCACTCGTTTCCGCGCATTTCACCCACCCTCCCCTTCGTGCGGTTGTCGGGCTCTGTTGGCGCCGACCCTCTACGAATGGAGCTTAAATGGGGTTAGCCCTAGTTAGGGACGATAAATGTCGTTATCCTCAACATTAGTTAATCCTGTGCGGATAAGTGACATTCTGTTTGCGTTCCGGTGCGGAGAGCGCTGGGATGCTTGCCTGTTGCATCCGGTCCGTTGCGGAATGTCGCGAGCCGCGGCGACTGATTAGACCGCGCCCTCAGTGTGGCCGTCGGTGATGCCGCAACTCATCCGCCGATTCGGTCAACCGCTCGCCAGCTTCAGCCTGGCTCCCCTTCGCAGTGGAACATTGATGATGGTGGCACCGCCCTGGTCAGTTCCAGTCCCCGGAGCCGACGGCTCGTGCCGAACAAGTAGCTGAGGGCTTTCGCTCCTTCTTTCCCTGTTGCGGCAGCGGTCGAGAACGCCGAGGGCGCAGATGGTTCTTGCAATGTTCGCATTGCACTCATCGGCAGCGTCGCAGTGGGCGGCCGTAGGAGCGTATGCATCGGCGGCTTGATTGGCGTCAGGTCGACATCCGGGTGCCCGTAAGCTTCGTTGCGTGATCGGCTGAATACCCCGCTGAAGCAGGGGGACGGGTGGAGATTCAACTTCTGGGTGGCCTCTCGGTGCAACTGCTGGCTCGCAAGCTGCACCTGGGTACGCCTAAACAGCAGGCTGTCTTCGCGATGCTCGCGGTCCAACCGGGGCAACTGGTGACCCTCGACGACCTGGTCGACGAGTTGTGGCCAGACAGCCCGCCGCGCTCTGCCGTGGCGAACGTCCGGACCTACGCCGCCAATCTGCGCCGTACCTTCGAGGCTCACGAGTCTGGTCGGGGTGTCATCGTCAGGCAGCAGAGCGGCTACCGCCTTACCGTCGGGCCGGAAGCTATCGACGTGTTCCGCTTCGAGATGGAGTGCGCCGCGGGCCGCGAAGCCCTGATAGCCGGTCACGTCGACAGCGCCCTGGAACGGTTGGGGTCCGCCGTGGCGCGCTGGCGGGGTGCGATGCTCGCCGGCATATCGCTCGGGCCGGTGCTCGGCGCACGCGTGGTGGCCGCCGAGGAGGAGCGTCTGCTGGCCGTGGAACTCCTTGCCGACGCGCAGCTGAGAGCGGGGCGCGGCGACCTGGCGATCCCCCTGTTACGGGACGCCATCGCCCGTCATCCCCTCCGGGAACCGGCGTACGTCCTCCTCGGACGGGCGCTGCACGAGCGTGGCGACCACGCGGGCGCGCTCCTCACGTACGACGAGGTTCGGGCGAAGCTGATGGCCGAGCTCGGCGTCCTCCCGGGTTCCGACCTTCAGGCTCTTCATCGCACGATCGTTTCGGCGGCGCCACCCCGGCGACCGGCGGACGGCGCCGCGTCCCGTCCGGCCGGCCAGAGTGCCCGCCGTCTCCCGAACCCGACTCCCACAGTCGGTGCCCAGATCGCTGAGACAGCGCCTCGGCCCGACCTGGTGGATCACCTCCCCCGAGCTGTCACCGACTTCGTCGGCCGGGAGGACGTGGTGTCGCGGCTGCTGGCGGAGACCTTGCGGGTCGAGGCGCGGGTGCCGGCCGTCCACATCATCGACGGCATGGCGGGCAGCGGGAAGACGACTCTTGCCGTGCACCTCGCCCGTCGGCTGTCCGATCGCTACCCGGACGCCGCGCTCTTCATCGACCTGTGCGGGCACGGTGAGAAAAACCGGGTTGAGCCGGCGAGTGCCCTGGTCACCCTGCTTCGACAGTTGGGCGTTCCCGCCGGTCGTGTACCCGTGGAGTTCGACGACAGGGTGGAGTTGTGGCGACAGGAACTGGCCCTCCGGCGGTCAGTGGTGGTGCTCGACAACGCGGCGAGCAGCGAGCAGATCATGCCCCTGCTTCCGGCCGAGCCGACCACCGTCGTGCTGGTTACCTCGCGGCGTCGTCTGTCCCACCTGGATGTCGGGCCCTCGCAGACGCTGCCGCTCCTGAACCCACGGGAGAGCGTGGATCTCCTCAGCCTGAGCATCGGTCGGGACAGGGTTGAGGCCGAGTCGGAGGCGGCCGCCGAGGTCGTGCGTCGGTGCGGGTATCTCCCACTGGCGATCCGGCTGGCCGGTGCGCGGCTGGCGCACCGGCGCGGCTGGCGGTTGGCGGACCTTGCCGAGCAGATGGCTGGCGATGCTCCGGCGCTGCACTACCTGGCTCAGGAGGAGAACACCGTCACCGGGGCCTTCGCCGCTTCCTATGAGCCGCTTGCGAGTTCGACCAAGCGTGTCTTCCGATTCCTTGGCCTGTATCCCGGTAGTCGCTTCAGTACGCCGGCAGTCGCCGCGCTGACCGGGCTGACGATCACGGATGCTCGCGCGGCGCTCGACGACCTCGTCGACCGGAACCTGGTGGAGGACGTGGACTCGACGCGATATCGACTGCACGACCTCATGCGGCATTACTCCATCGAGTTGTGTTCGCGTACCGACTCTGTGAGCGACCGAAAGGCCGGGCTGGCTCACCTGTTCGACTTCACTCTGGCGGTGGCGTTGAGGGTCGCCAAGACGCTGGAGCTCAACGACCTGGAATCTCGCGTCACACATGTCCCGTTCGGGCGACCAGAGCTGATCGACGCTATCGGGGAGCCCACTGCTGACTGGTTGGAAGCGGAGCGGACGGACCTTGTGACGATGGTGGGGGCAGCGCTCGATGAGGGCTTCCACGAGCACTCGTGGCGGCTGGCCCGTGCCCTCTGGCGATTCTGTTACATCCGCGGATACTTCGAGGACATCATCACGACCCACCGGCACGCGCTGACCGCGGCGGAAGCATCCGGGGACGTCGGTGCAACGGCATTGATGAACAACTACCTCGCTTCCGGATATATCCGGACTGGCGACAACCGAGAAGCACTGCACCATCTGACCCGCGCTGTCGCCCTCTCCGAAGACTCGCGGGACGTGCTCAGAACCGCGCGGTACCGCGCCAATCTTGCTGCTGTCTACTACTGGAGCGGCAACCTGACCGGAGCGGTTAGGGTCGGTTTTGAGCACCTGCGTGACTACAAGGGATACGGCAAAGCCAAGGTGCCGATGGCGCTGCCAAACCTCGGCATGGCACTCACCTCACTGGGGCGCTACGAGGAGGCGTTGCGCCTGCATCGCCTGCACCTGGCGTGGGCCCGGACGAACTCCGACGTCTTCCACACACTCAACGCCCTCAGCCATATCGGCGCGGTGCGGGTCCGGATGGGCGATCTGCCGCAGGCGATCCGAATACTCCTGGCCTCGTTGGCCCTCCGTGATCGCACCGGCCACCGATACGCCGAGGCTGAGGTGCGCAACGATCTCGGGACCGCCTATCGGGGTCTGGGTCGACTGGTGGAGGCCCAGCAGGAGCACGAGTTGGCTCGGAAGCTGTCGATCGGTTCGGGGGAGCGACACGTCGAGGCGGCTGCGCTCAACGAACTCGGCCGCACCCTGCTGGCGCAGGGGCGGGGCGGTGAGGCGTTCGAGGTGCACCAGGAGGCGTTGCGGCTGGCCACTCGGATCGCGCATCCGCACGAGCAGGGTCGAGCGTTGGCTGGGCTCGCCGAACACTTCGCCCGCACCGACCCGGCCGAGGCGCGGCGGCACTGGGAGCGGGCGTTGGCGATCTTCCGGCGGATGGGAGTGCCGGAGCGCTTCGAAGCCGAACGTCGCCTCGCCGAGTTGGCCGGGGCGGCAGTGGTCGCGGAGCGCTGACCAGCCTGGACGGCGCTTATCGATTTCTTATCGGCAGGCCCGGTAACTTACCGGCCGTATCGACGAACGGGGGAGGTTCTGCCCCTGGGCAGAACCGGGTCGTCGACACGCGCCCGCTGCCGGGTCCCCCCAGCGACCTCGGCGGCGGGCTGGCGAGGGAGGAGCGGCGTCGGGGCCGTTGCGCCGTCAGCACCCGGTGCGGTCGCCAGCGTGACGCCGCTCCTTCCGACCGCCGTCGGACCACACCGATAGGCTCACGACCGTGACCGAACCCGCGCAGCTCAGCCACGTCGATCGCGCCGGCGCGGCCCGCATGGTCGACGTCTCCGCCAAGGCGGTGACGGGTCGGTTGGCCGTCGCGGCCGGCCGTCTGCGGACCACGCCCGAGGTCATCGACCTGTTGCATCGCGACGGGCTGCCCAAGGGTGACGCGTTGGCCGTCGGGCGGCTGGCCGGGATCATGGGGGCCAAGCGCACTCCTGACCTGATTCCGCTCTGCCACCCGATCGCGCTGCACGGTGTCACCGTCGACCTGCGGCTGACCGCCGACACCGTGGAGATCACGGCCACCGCCCGCACGGCGGACCGGACGGGGGTGGAGATGGAGGCACTGACGGCGGTTGCTGTCGCCGGTCTCGCCCTGATCGACATGGTCAAGGCGGTCGACCCGGCGGCCTCGGTGGAGGCGGTCCGGGTGCTGCGCAAGGAGGGCGGCAAGACCGGCGAGTGGGTTCGGCCGGAGGACCGGCCGTGATCCGGGCTCGGGTGATCGTCGCTTCCAACCGGGCTGCGGCCGGTGTCTACGCCGACACCAGCGGGCCACTGCTCGTCGCCGGGTTGCGTGAGCTGGGCTGCCAGGTCGACGACCCGGTGGTGGTGCCCGACGGCGAGCCGGTCGGCGACGCTCTGCGGGCCGCCCGCGCCGACGGTGTCGACGTGGTGCTGACCAGCGGCGGCACCGGAGTGACCCCGACGGATCGGACCCCGGACGTGACGCGGAGCCTCCTGGATTACGAGATCCCTGGCGTCGCCGAGGCGATCCGGGCGCACAGTCGTGACCGCGTGCCGACGTCGGTGCTGTCCCGGGGCCTGGCCGGGGTCATCGGTCGGATGCTGGTGGTCAATCTGCCCGGCTCGACCGGCGGTGCCCGGGACGGCCTGGCCGTTCTCGGGCCGATCCTCGGCCACACCGTGGACCAGCTCCGCGGCGGAGACCACTGACCGCTCCGCACGACGGGGGCACTGACCGCTCTGCGGCGAGCACCGACCGGTGCGCGCCAGGCCCGGGCGGGTGTCGGTCCGGGCCGATAGGCTCGGTCGGTGAGCACGGAAACCGCACCCACCGCGGATCGGGTCACCGCACCCCCGCCAGCCGGGTGGGAAGAAGCCCGTTCGCGGGTCTACGCGGTCGGTCTGGCCGCCGCGCTGCCCGCCGCCGCCCGACCACTTGCCGACACCGACGGGTCGACACTGGCCGAGCCGTTGACCACCCGCACCGACCTGCCGGCGTTCCCGACCTCCAGCGTGGACGGCTGGGCGGTGCGCGGCCGTGGGCCGTGGCGCGTCGTCGGCCGGGTCCTGGCCGGCAGCACCCCCGCGCCGCTCACCGAGGACGACACCACTGTCGAGATCGCGACCGGCGCGATGGTGCCCGAGGGTGCCACCGCCGTGCTCCGCGTCGAGGAGTCCGCCGCATCCACCACCGGCCTGATCAGCGGCGTTCCCCGGGAGACGCCTGAGTGGCGCGAGCCCGGCGAGGAGGCGTACGCCGATGAGGAGTTGTTGCCGGTCGGCACGCCGGTCGACCCGGCGGTGATCGGCCTGGCCGCCGCCTGCGGGCACGACACGCTGCGGGTCCGGCGGGTGCCGCGCGCCGCGCTGCTGGTCTTCGGCGACGAGCTGCTGACGGCGGGTCCGCCCGCGGCCGGTCGCATCCGCGACGCGCTGGGCCCCGCGGTGCCGGCCTGGCTGCGGCGCTACGGCTGCCAGGTCCGCCCGTCCGACGTGGTCGGCCCGGTGGCCGACACGCTGCCCGCGCACGTGGCGGCCCTACGCTCGGCGCTTGGCCACGCCGATCTGGTCTGCACCACCGGCGGCACGATGAACGGTCCGGTCGACCACCTGCACCCGACCCTGGAGGCGCTCGGCGCCGACTACGTCGTCAACACGGTGGCGGTTCGCCCGGGCTTCCCGATGCTGCTGGCCCGGCTGACCGGCCCCGACGGGCGAGCCCGGTTCGTGGCCGGGCTGCCCGGCAACCCGCAGTCCGCCATCGTCGCGCTGGTGTCACTGGTCGCCCCGCTGCTCGCCGGCCTCCAGGGCCGGTCGATGCCGGCGCTGCCGCAGGTCACGTTGGCCGAGGCAGTGCCCGGTCGTGGTGACCACACCCACCTGGCGTTGGTCCGACTGGACCGGTCCGCCGGCGTCGCGTTCCCGGTCCGTCACGTCGGCTCGGCGATGCTGCGGGGCCTGGCCGGCGCGGACGGGTTCGCGGTCATCCGACCCGGCACCCGCGGTGAGCCGGGCGACCGGGTGCCGATCGTGCCACTGCCGTTGTTTCCCGGGGAGCGTGCGTCGTGACCGCACCAGCGATCACCTTCGGCGAGGTCACCGACCAGCCGCTCGATCTCGCCACGCACGAGGCGGCGGTCGCCGACCGCCGGGCCGGCGCCGTGGTGTCGTTCCAGGGCGTGGTCCGCGACCACGACCACGGTCGCCAGGTCACCAGCCTGGAGTATGAGGGCCACCCGAGCGCCGCACAGGTGCTGCGCGAGGTGGCCGCCGAGATCGCCGCAGAGCCCGACGTCTACGCGGTGGCGGTCTCGCACCGGGTCGGCCCCCTGGCGATCGGTGACG
>NZ_JBEYSL010000060.1:0-20565 GCF_040642735.1 Micromonospora sp. NPDC047753
GGCCGGTCGGGTCACCCCGACCGGCCGGACCGCGTCCGGCGTACCTGACTCAGGCTGCCGCGGAGGTCCGCACCAGGGTGCGGATCTGGCGCAGCAGCACCGACAGGGCGGCGAGATCCGCCCGTGACTCGTCGAACTCACCCATCGCCCGTCGGGCGCGGTGGATGGAGGTGGCGTTCGACTGCTCCCACTGCTGCACCCGCTCGTGCGGCGGCAGGTCGCCCGGGGTGGAGTCGAGCACCTCCGCGGTGAGCGCGGCGAGCGCGGCGTACAGGTCGTACCGCAGCGCCATCCGCGCAAGGGTCTGCCAGCGGTCCTCCCGCGGCAACAGGGAGATCTTCGACAACAGCGAGTCCACCCGGAACAGGTCGGACAGCACGAAGTAGACCGAGGCCACCTCGCTGACGTCCCGCCCACTGGCGTTCGCGGTCTCCACCACGTCCATCAGACCGAAGCTGTACATCAGCCGGGTGGCCCGCTCCGCCAGCTCGCGGGGTAGCCCACGCTCGGTCATCGAGTCCATGTGCGCGGCGATGCCCTGGCGCTCGTTGCCGTAGAACAGCTCCTCCAGCCCCGGCAGCAGCCGGGTGACCCCGTCGCGCAGCCGGGCGATCTCGGCCGGTACGTCGATCGGCGAGCGCCGGTTGGAGACCAACCACCGCACCGCGCGGTCGAGCAGTCGACGGGTGTCCAGGTAGACGCTGGTCTGCAGCTCCGGCGCCACCTTGTTGTCCAGCGCCTCGACCTCGTCCCACAGGTCGCGCAGGCCGAACACCTCGCTGACCACCACGTACGCCCGGATCACGTCGGCCGCGCTGGCCGCCGTCTCCTCGACCACCCGGAAGATGAACGAGATGCCACCCCGGTTGATCGCCTCGTTGACCAGCACCGTGGTGACGATGTCCCGGCGCAGCCGGTGCCGGCCCATCCGGTCGGCGAACCGCTCGCGCATCGGCGTCGGGAAGTAGTTGACCAGGACGTCGGTCGTCCACTCCTCGTCGGCCAACCCGTCGGTGAGGATCTCCCGCTCAAGGACGATCTTCACGTACGCGAGCAGCACGGCGAACTCCGGCGCGGTCAGCCCGGACTCGCTGCGGACCGCCAGTTCCTCGTCCGGCGGCAGCGCCTCCAACGCGCGGTCCAATCCGCCCGAACGCTCCAGCTCGTTGATCATCCGACGGTGCACCGGGAGCAGCGAGGCGGCCTGGGCCTGGGCGTTGTTGATCGCCCGAGCCTGGTCGTAGTTGTCGCGCAGCACCAGCTCCGCGACCTCGTCGGTCATCCCGGCCAGCAACTCGTCCCGGTCGGCCATGGTCAGCTCACCATCGGCCACCGCCGTGTTGAGCAGGATCTTGATGTTCACCTCGTGGTCGGAGGTGTCCACCCCGGCCGCGTTGTCGATGAAGTCCGTGTAGATCCGGCCACCGGTCAACGCGTACTCGATCCGGCCGAGCTGGGTCCAGCCCAGGTTGCCGCCCTCGCCCGCCACCCGGCAGCGCAGGCTGCGCCCGTCCACCCGGATCGCGTCGTTGGACTTGTCGCCCACCTCGGCGTTGGTCTGCGTGGAGGCCTTGACGTAGGTGCCGATGCCGCCGTTCCAGAACAGGTCCACCGGAGCGGTGACGATCGCCTTCATCAGGTCCTGCGGCGACAACTGCGTGACGTCGTCGTCCAGGCCGATCGCCGCCCGGACCTGCGGCGTGATCGGGATGGACTTCGCGGTACGCGGGAAGATGCCGCCACCTGCCGAGATCAGCTCCGGGTTGTAGTCCTCCCAGGAGGAGCGGGGCAGGTCGAACAGCCGTCGACGCTCCGTGTACGAGGTGGCGGCGTCCGGCTCCGGGTCGAGGAAGATGTGCCGGTGGTCGAAGGCGGCCACCAGCCGGATGTGCTCGGAGAGCAGCATCCCGTTTCCGAACACGTCGCCGGACATGTCGCCGACGCCGACCACTGTGAAGTCCTGGGCCTGGGTGTCCAGACCCAGCTCCCGGAAGTGCCGCTTGACCGACTCCCAGGCGCCCCGGGCGGTGATGCCCATCTTCTTGTGGTCGTAGCCGGCGGATCCGCCGGACGCGAACGCGTCGCCCATCCAGAAGTTGTGGGCCTTGGAGATCTCGTTGGCGATGTCGGAGAACGTCGCGGTGCCCTTGTCGGCCGCCACGACCAGGTACGGATCGTCGCTGTCGTGCCGGACCACGTCCTCGGGCGGCACGATCTGCCCGCTGACGATGTTGTCGGTGACGTCCAGCATCGCGCCGACGAACTCCTGGTAGCAGGCGACCGCCTCGTCCCGGTCGCCCGGCTTCTGCTTCAACACGAAGCCGCCCTTGGCGCCGACCGGCACGATCACGGTGTTCTTCACCATCTGCGCCTTCACCAGGCCCAGCACCTCGGTCCGGAAGTCCTCACGACGGTCGGACCACCGCAACCCGCCCCGGGCCACCGGCCCGAACCGCAGGTGCACACCCTCGAACCGCGGCGAGTAGACGAAGATCTCGAACTTCGGTCGCGGCGCGGGCAGGTCCGGAATGGCCTGCGGGTCGAGCTTGAACGCCACGTACGCCTTCGGCCGCCCGTCGGCGCGCTTCTGGTAGAAGCTGGTCCGCAGGGTCGCCTCGATCAGCGTCAGGTACGAGCGCAGGATCCGGTCCTGGTCCAGGCTCGCCACGTCGTCCAGCGCGCCCCGGATCGTCTCCACCAGCTCACCGCTGCGCTGCTGGCGCTGTTCGGCGCTCAACTCGCCCGGCGCGAACCGGGTCTCGAAGAGCTCCACCAGCAACGCGGCGAGCTTCGGGTACGCGATGAAGGTCTGCTCCATGTAGTCCTGCGAGAAGACCGTGCCGGCCTGCCGCAGGTACTTCGCGTACGCCCGCAGCACCACCACCTGCCGCCAGGTCAGCCCGCCGCGCAGCACCAGCTCGTTGAACCGGTCCACCTCGGCCTCGCCGCGCCAGGCGGCCGCGAAGGCGTTCTCGACGTGCGGGCGCACCTCGGCCAGCTCGTGATGCCCCTCGGGCAGCATGAGGCCGAAGTCGTACAGGTAGACCCGACCGTCGATCCGGTCCACCTCGTACGGGTGCTCGTCGACCACCCGTACGCCGAGCGAGTGCAGGACCGGCAGCACGGCGGAGAGCATCATCGGCTCGCCGTACCGGTAGACCTTGAACCGGACGTCCATCGCCTCAGCCAGGTCGGCTCCCGGCACCCGGGTGCCCGGCCGCGGCGCCAACTGCTTGCGGAACAGGTGCATCTCCAGCTGGCCGGGCTCCTCCAGCAGCTCCAGCTTCGCCAGGTCCTTCATCGCCTCGTACGGCGTGTGCCCGTCCTTGTAGCCCTCCGGGAAGGCGTCGGCGTACCGGGTGAACAGGTGCTTGGCCTGCTCGTCGCCGAGCTTGCGCTCCAGCACCAACCGGTAGTCGTCGTCCCACAGTCGGGTGGCGTCGGCCAACTCCTCGGCGAGCAGGTCGGCGTCGATGTCGCCGGGTGGCCGCGTCGGGTCGGTGCGGACGATGAAGTGCACCCGAGCCAGCATCGACTCGGTGACCCGGGTGGTGTAGTCCACCCCGACACCGTTCAGCTCACGCAGCAGGATGTCCTGCATGCGCAGCCGGTTCTGGGTGGTGAACCGGTCCCGGGGCAGGTAGATCAGGCAGGAGATGAACCGCCCGTACGCGTCCCGGCGCAGGAACACCCGCAGTTGCCGTCGGCCGGCCATCCGCAGCACGCCGACCACCGCGTGGTACAGGTCGTCGGTCTTGATCTGGAACAGCTCGTCGCGCGGGTAGGTCTCCAGGATCTGGATCAGATCCTTGCCCGAGTGGCTGCGCTGGCTCAGACCGGAGCGGTCCAGCACCTCGGCCACCTTGCGGCGTACCACAGGCAGCTCGCGGACGCTGGTCCGGTAGGCGGCCGTCGAGAACAGCCCGAGGAACCGCCGCTCACCGATCACGTCACCGGCGGAGTTGAAGATCTTGAAGCCGATGTAGTCCAGGTACGCCGAGCGGTGCACGGTGGCCCGGGAGTTCGCCTTGGTGATGATCAAGAGGCGCTTCTCCAGCACCTTCTCGTGCGCCTCGGGCGTCATCGAGGACAGCGACCGCGCATCCGGCGAATCGGAGCGCAGGATGCCCAGACCGGTGCCGAGCACCGCCTCCAACGCCTTGCCCTCGACCGGGTCGGCGGCGTCGCCGCCGTCGGCGTCCACCAACCGGTACTCGCGGTAGCCGAGGAAGGTGAAGTGGTCCTGGGCGAGCCACCGCAACAACTCCACCGAGTCGGTGATGTCCTTTTCCGGCACCGGTGGGCGGTTGTCAGAGGTACGGGCGGACGCCAGTTCGTCGGCGAGTGCGAGGGCCCGCTGACGCATCTTCGGCCAGTCCTCGACCGCCTCCCGCACGTCGGTGAGCACCCGCTGCAACTCGCGGCGCAACCGGTCCCGTTCGGCAGCGTCCCGGACCGGGTCGATCTCGATCCGCATCCAGCTCTCGATGATGTCGCCGGCGATCGCGTCGTCCGGTTCCACATCCGCGGAGACCTCGGTGAGTCGGCCCAGCGGCTCCCGCCGCACCACCACCAACGGGTGCACCAGCAGGTGCACGTCGAGGTGGTACGAGTTGAGCAGCGCCGTCACCGAGTCGACCAGGAACGGCATGTCGTCGGTGACGATCTCGACGACCGTGTGGTGCTGGTCGGCGTGCGGTTCGTGGATCCGCAGCTTCAACTCGCCCGGTACCCGCTGCTGGGCGAGATCCCGGTGTGCCCGGGCCGCGTCGAGCATCTCTTCCGCCGTGAAGCCGACCAGCTCCTCGTCCGGGGCGAACCGCCAGAAACGGCCGACAAGTGTCGCCGCGTCGTGGTCGTCCCCGGCGAGCGCGACGGCCTGGGCCACCAGGCGCTCCGCGTTGGGAACGGGTTCGTCGAGCTCGGCGTCCTCCACGTCGTCGGCCAGCGCCTCGGCTGGCAGACCCAGATCGTAGATGGTGTCGATGCTCGACCCGGTCAGCCCGGTGACTCCCGTGTCGAGTCGGCCGTAGCCGTCCCCGTCGGTCGCCGAATCGAAGCTGTCATCGTCCCGGCCGGAGTCATCCTGCCGGAGGTCGGGTTCCGGTTTGATCGCCGGACGCCGGTCCATCGGTGCCACTCCCCTCGACCCACCGCGTTGTGGGTCACTCTGCCGCCCAGCCTAGGCCCTGCCGTTGTGCGCCTTCGTCGGCGGACCACTGGCCAGACGTCCGGATCGGGACTTTGTCCTTTCACCCGTTGCGGGTCCGAGGTAGGCCGGCTGCGGGATACCCCGCCACGCGATGTTCATCACACGGGTGCGGCTCGTCTTTGAGCGCGGCCGAGCACCTGCGGGACGTTGGGGACGGCGTTCCCGTACTACCGTGCGAGGGCAGTCCGAGATCGGAAGGACCAGCTTCATGCCCTTGTCGTACCCCCGGCCCCACCGGCCGAACCCCGCCCGCCGGCTTGCCGCCGGCGTCACCACGGCGCTGCTCGCGGCGGGTGTCCTCGTCGGTTGTTCCGGTGACGACGGGCCGCAACGCACCGTGGACGCCTTCCTCGCGGGCTGGCGCAGCGGTGACCTCCAGGCGGTCGGTCTGATCGACCCGCTCGGCTCGAAACTGCCGTCGGCGGACGTCGCACGTGAGATCAAGGAGCTCTCCGGTGAGCTGGCGGCCACCCCGCCCACGCTGACGCGTCGCGGCGAGCCGAAGATCACGAAGGACATCGCGACCACCACCGTCCAGGTGGAGTGGGCCCTGCCCGGTCAGGCCCGATGGGCGTACGACCGGGAGGTCCGGCTCGCCCACGGCGGCGACGACCAGTGGCAGGTGATCTGGGAGCCGACGGTGGTGCACGAGCAGCTCACCAAGGGTGACCGGTTGGCGCTGCGTCGCGACGCCGGTGCCCGCGCCGCCGTGCTGGACAACGCCGGGAAGCCACTCGTGACCCCGCGCACCGTGGTCCGGGTGGGTGTGCAGCCCAACGGGGTCGCCGACCTGAAGAAGCTCGTCAAGGACCTCGACGCGGCGTTCAAGGCCATCCGCCCGGCGCTGGTTCCCGGCGTCGACCTGGCCGATCTGCCCGAGAGGGTGGCCAAGGCCGAGCCGGGTGCCTTCGTCGAGGTGGTGTCGCTGCGCGAGGAGGCGTACCGGCAGATCAAGCCCCGGATCTACGACCTGCCCGGCACCAAGTTCGTCACTGACAAGATCGACCTGGCGCCCACCCGCGAGTTCGCCCGTGCGCTGCTCGGCACCGTCGACCCGGCGCAGGCCGACGACCTCGCCGCGCATCCCGACCGGTACGTCGTCGGCGACCTGGTCGGGCACGGCGGTCTACAGGGCCGCTACGACGAGCGACTGCGCGGCGGCCCCGGGCTGACCGTGGTGGTCGAGCGTCCGGCCGAGGGCGGCAAACTCGAACCCACCGGCGCCGAGCTGTTCCGCCGGGAGCCGCAGCCCGGGCAGGCGCTGAAGACCACGCTGGACGTCGCCGTCCAGAACGCGGCCGACGGGGCACTGCGCGCCGAGCCGCGCCGCTCCGCCCTGGTGGCGCTACGGATCAGCGACGGCGCCGTGCTCGCCGCCGCGAACGGCCCCGGTCCGGCCGGGCAGAACCTGGCCTTCGACGCCCAGGTGCCTCCCGGCTCCACCTTCAAGATGGTCAGCACGCTGGGCCTGCTGGACCGGGGCGCGGTCACGCTGGACGGGCCGGTGGACTGCAAGAAGACCTTCACCGTGGACGGCAGGTCCTTCAAGAACTCGGACAACTTCGAGCTCGGCTCGGTGCCGTTCCGCACCGACTTCGCCAAGTCCTGCAACACGGCGTTCGCCGCGCTGGCCCCGAAGCTCGGCGGCGACGGGCTGGCCGCCGCCGGTCGCTCGCTGGGCCTGGAGGGTCAGTGGGATCTCGGCACGGACGCCTTCACCGGCAAGGTCTCGACGGGCGGCAGCCTCGCCGAGCAGGCCGCCGCGTCGTTCGGGCAGGGCACCACGTTGGTCAGCCCGCTCGCCATGGCCGGCGCCACCGCCGCCGTCGCCCGCGGCCGCTTCGAGCAGCCGAAGCTGCTGATCGACCCGGCACCGGCCAAGCCGGCCCCGGCGGGCGAGCAGCTCAAGCCGGAGTCGGTCGCGGCGCTGCGCACGATGATGCGCGAGGTGGTCACCGCCGGCACCGGCAGCGCGCTCAAGGACGTGCCGGGCGAGGTGTACGGCAAGACCGGCACCGCCGAGTACGACGACAACCCGGCGCACACCCACGCCTGGTTCGTCGGCTGGCGGGGCGACGTGGCGTTCGCCGTCTTCGTGGAGAAGGGCGGGGCCAGCACCGCCTCGGCCGTCCCCATGGCCGAGCGTTTCCTCCGCGCTCTCCCCACCCCCTGACCCCACCACCTGGAGGCCCCGCCGGGCGTCGGGCCATCGCCCGGCGCAGGGCCTTGATCCACTCGGTTTCGCTGAAACTGTGGTGTCCGAGCCACTCGGACACCCCGGATTCCCTGAAACCGAGTCGATCAAGGCCCTGCGGCCGAGGACCGGGTCAGGCGGTGTCGGCCTCGTGCCTTTCGGACGTGTTCTGGCTCGACGGGGTGGTGCGTCGGAGAAGACCTGGGCCGGCCGACGCCGGCGGGCCGACCGGTTCGCGGTCAACCAGGGACGCGATGCTGGCCGCGACGCCCGACGGCTCGGAGTGGGCCCGTCCGCCAGTGCCGGGTGACTCCCCCTCGACAGGGACGTCGTACGGCACCGTGCTCACCGACGAACCGATGTCGGGGACACCGACGTCGGCAGGGCCGTCATCGGCAGACCCGAGCGCAGCAGGCCCGCTATCGGCGTGGTCGATGTCAGCGGGGTCGTTGCCAGTGGGTGATTCACGCCGCGCAACCCGCTCAGCACGGTCGAGCCCGTCGAGCCCAACCAGCCCGTCGAGCCGCTCGGCACGGTCGGGACGCTCGGTGACGGTCGCGGTCCGGCCGTTGCCGCGCCGCGGGGAGGGCGTCGGCCGTGCCGCCAGCAGTCGGGGCGGCACTGCCTCCGGGGCGGTCACCGGCGCCAGACCGGCGACCACTGTGTTGACGATCTCGGCAGCGTACGAGCCGTCCGGGTCGTAGTCGGGGTCGAAGACGGTCAGCTCCACGCCGAGGCAGTGCGGGGTGTCGACCAGGCCGGCGAGCAGGATCTCCAACTCGGCGAAGGCGATTCCACCCGGGTCGGGGGCGTCCACGGCGGGCATCACCGCCGGGTCGAGCACGTCCACGTCGATGTGCACCCAGTAGCCCGCGCAGTCGGCGAGTTGCTCGTGCGCCCACTGGGCCGTCCGGGCGGCGCCTTCGGCGCGCAGCGCCGGCACCGGTCGGGTGGTGATCCCGGCGGCCTGGAGGTCGAGCCGGTATTCGTCCTGGGCCCGGATGCCGAGCACCACCACGTCGATGTCGCGGAAGTAGGGCCGGCGGCCCTCCAGCGCGGCCAGGTCGGCCTGCCCTCGCCCGGTGACCAGAGCCAGGTCCTCACCGGCTGCGGCGCCTACGTAGGAGGCGTTGCCGGGGTGCCGGAAGTCGGAGTGCCCGTCGACGAAGACCAGCCCGATCCGCCCGCCGACGGCCTCGCCGAGGCGGTGCATGGCCAGGGCCGAGCCGAGGAGCACGGAGCAGTCGCCGCCGAGCACCACCGGGAACTCGCCCCGGTCGATGATCGAGCCGATGCGTTCGGCGAGGGCCAACGAGTAGTCGGCGATCTCCCTGGCGTGACACACCCCGTCGCCGGGCCGCCAGTCGCCCGGGTCGTACCGGGCGGGGGTGACGCAGCCGGCGTCGCGGGCGCGGAGCCGGGCCAGCAGGTCGTGGTCGCGCAGCGCCCCGGGCGCCTTGGCGCAACCCGGGACCGACGTGGGCGTCGGCGGCCGTAGACCGAGATTTGTCGGCGCGTCGAGGACGGCGATCCGGCGCATCGTGAGCTCCCGTCCTCGGTGGTCGGGCGGGCCGGCCGGAACGCCGGCCCGCGCTGGCGTGCTACGAACTCAGAACAGGGCGCTGGCCAGAGCCCGACGCGCCGAGGCGACCGCCGGATCGTCCGGGCCGGCAATGGAGAAGAGTGAGACCAGGTGCTGGCGAACCGTCTCACGGTCCTCACCGGCGGTGCGCCGGACCAGACCGACGAGCCGGGCGTACGCCTGCTCGGCCAGGCCGCTGAGCACCTCGATGTCGGCGGCCAGCAGCTGGGCGGCGACGTCGTCGGGGGCGCTCTCGGCGGCGGCCAGCGCGGCGGACGGGTCGGCGCCGGCCACCCGGCGGGCCACTCCGACCTGGGCCAGCCCCGCCGTGGCCGCGGCGTCCGCCGGGGCGTCGGCGAGGATCTTCCGGTACGCCTGCTCGGCGGCGTCCAGATCGCCGCTCATCAGCGCGTCGTCCGCCTCGTCGAGGCGGGGGTCCTCCGGCTCGGCGACTGCCACGCCACCGGCCTTGAGTACTGCCTGGATCCACTGCCGCAGCTGAGCCTCGGGAACAACTCCGGAGAAGGCGTCGACCGGCTGGCCGCCGACGACCGCGTAGACCATGGGGATGCCCTGCACCCGGAACATCTGGGCGATTCGGGGATTTTCCTGCACGTCGACCCGGGCCAGCACCCAGGTGCCGCCGCCCTCGGCGTTCAGCCGCTCCAGGACCGGGGCGAACTCGTCGCTCTCCGGGAAGCCGGCCGCACCGAAGAACACGACGACGGGCGTGGCCATCGAGCGTTCGAGCACGTCGGACTGGATGGTCGCCTCGGTGACGTCCACGATGGCGGTGTCACCGCCGGCGGTGGGCGCGCCGGGGGCGCCGTTGGACGGGCCGCCCTGCGGGGGCGTGCCGGGGCGGGTACTTGCTGGTGCGGGGCCACGCAGCGTGCTGAGGTCGACCGCGCCGCGGGTGAAGATCGACGAGGTGATCCGTGGGTCGCTCATGGTTACCTAGTCTCGCACGTGAGCCCGGATTCTCAGCTCACCCGCAACCCCGACGTTGCAACTCTCACGCCCCACGCCCCACCCCCGCGATCTTGCACTTTCTGTCGCCGCTATGCCGCATTCATGCCTTATGGCACTGCAGAAACTGCAAGATCGACGGGGTGGGGGTTCAGAAGCGGGCTGGCTCTCGGTAGGTGCCCCACTCGGCTCGCAGGGCGTCGCAGATCTCGCCCAACGTGGCCTCGGCGCGCACCGCGTCGAGCATGGCGGGGATCATGTTCTCGTCGGTACGGCTCGCCGCGATCATCCGGGTCACCGCGGCGCGCACCGCCTCCTCGTCCCGCCCGCTCTTGCGCTCGGCGAGCACCCGGCGCTGCTCCAGCTCCACCTCGTGCGAGATGCGCAGGATCTCCAGCTCCTTGGCGACCGTGCCGGTGTGGCAGTTGACCCCGACGATCTTCTTGTCGCCCTTTTCGAGGGCCTGCTGGTAGACGAAGGCCGACTCGGCGATGTGCCCGGTGAACCAGCCGTCCTCGATGCCGCGCAGGATGCCCGAGGTCATCGGGCCGATCTGGTGTGGCCCGTCTCCGCCGAGCTGCCGGATCCGGGCGAAGATCTCCTCCGCCTCGGCCTCGATCTTGTCGGTCAGCGCCTCGACGTACCAGGAGCCGCCGAGCGGGTCGGCAACGTTGACCACGCCGGTCTCCTCCATCAACACCTGCTGGGTACGCAGGGCGATCTCGGCCGACTCGTCGGTGGGCAGCGCCAGGGTCTCGTCCAGCGCGTTGGTGTGCAGCGAGTTCGTGCCACCGAGCACAGCCGCGAGAGCCTCGACGGCGGTCCGTACGACGTTGTTGACCGGCTGCTGCGCGGTCAGCGACACCCCGGCAGTCTGCGTGTGGAACCGCAGCCACAGCGCCTTCTCGCTGGTCGCGCCGTAGACGTCACGCAACCAGCGGGCCCAGATCCGGCGGGCGGCGCGGAACTTGGCGATCTCCTCGAAGAAGTCGAGGTGCGAGTCGAAGAAGAAGCTAAGCCCCGGCGCGAACACGTTCACGTCCAGCCCCCGCGAAAGACCAAGCTCGACGTAGCCGAAGCCGTCCGCCAGGGTGTACGCCAGCTCCTGCGCCGCAGTCGAGCCGGCCTCGCGGATGTGGTAGCCGGAGACCGACAGCGGCTTGTAGCGCGGGATCTCGGCGGCGCAGTATTCCATCAGGTCGCCGATCAGGCGCAGGTGCGGCTCCGGGTCGAAGAGCCACTCCTTCTGCGCGATGTACTCCTTGAAGATGTCGGTCTGCAGGGTGCCGTCCAGCTTGGACAGGTCGGCGCCCTGCCGCTCGGCGGCGACCAGGTACATGCAGAACACCGGCACGGCCGGGCCGGAGATGGTCATCGAGGTGGTGACGTCGGCCAGGTCGATGCCGTCGAAGAGCGCCTGCATGTCGGTGGCGGTGTCGATGGCGACGCCGCAGTGGCCGACCTCGCCGAGCGCCTGCGGGTCGTCCGAGTCGCGGCCCATCAGCGTCGGCATGTCGAACGCCACCGAGAGCCCGCCGCCGCCGGCGCCGAGGATCATCTTGTAGCGCTCGTTCGTCTGCTGGGCGTTGCCGAAGCCGGCGAACTGCCGAATGGTCCAGGTCCGACCGCGGTAGCCGGTCGGATACAAACCCCGGGTGTACGGATACTCGCCCGGCCATCCGATCCGTTCGAAGCCCGGATAGGTGGCGCCCTCCGGCGGGCCGTACACCGGCTCCACCGGCATGCCGGAGAGCGTGGTGAAGTCCGCGTCCCGCTTGCGCGCGGCGTCGTACCGGGCCTGCCAGCGCGCCCGTCCGGCGTCGATCTCGTCGGCGTCCATGAGCAGGGCTCCTCCTCGGGTCCTCGACTGCCTGTCGAGTGTAAGGCCCCTACCTGAACGATCGCTAAGTCAGGCCGTACCGGCGAGTAACGGCAGCCACCGCGTCGATCATGGAGTTGTGGTGGTGCACAATCCCGCAGCCGGGGCCAAACTGGCCACCACGACTGCATGATCGACTGGGAAGATGGCGCTGTAGAGCCTGCACCTCTCCGGCCATCGGCTACGCCGCAGGCCCGCCCATCGCCACGTCGTCGACCCGGATGTTGACCTCGTCGACCCGCAGCCCGTACGCCTCCACCGCCTCGGTGACCCGGGCCCGCACCTGGCTGGTGATCTCCGGCACCGGCTGACCGGCCTGGATCACCAGCACCAGGTTGACTACGGCGGCGTCCCCGGTCACGTGGGCCGAGCAGCCGCGCCGAGCGTCGCCAACCTGGTCCAACCCGACCCGGTCGAGGACCGAGTTGAAGAACCGGGCCACGTCGCCGCCCAGATCGGCCACGCCGGGCACCGCGCGGGCCGCCGCGACGGCGATCTTCTCGACCACCTCGTCGGAGACGTGCGTCGTCCCGCCGGTGGGCACCGACGCCGTGGTCAGCTCCTGCGTCGCCTCGTGGTCCATAGCCGCTCCCCCTGCTCCTCGCACCGGCCCCACCGCCGTGGGGCGGTGCGAGCCTACAAGGACGAGGTGGCCCCCGGACGTCCCCGGTGGACGGTCAGCGCGCGAGCTGGGCGAGCAACTCGTCCGCCGCCGTGTACGGGTCGGTAGCGCCCTCGGCGACCCTGGTGGCGAGCGTGGCCAACTCCGTACCGTCGCGAAGTGAGCCGATCCGGGCGCGGAGGGTGCCGAGCGCGATCGCCTCGATCTCGGCGGCGGCCCGCGTCTCCTGGCGGCGGCGCAGCTCGCCGTGCTCGACCAGCCAGCCCCGGTGCTTGTCGATGGCGGCGGCGATGTCGTCGATGCCCTCGCCCCGCGCGGCGACGGACCGGACCACCTGGGGCCGCCACTGCCCCGGCCCGCGCTCGCCGAGCGCGATCATGCCCTGGATGTCCCGGACGGTGGCGTCGACGCCGTCCCGGTCCGCCTTGTTGACCACGAACACGTCGGCGATCTCCAGGATGCCGGCCTTGACCGCCTGGATCGCGTCGCCCATCCCGGGTGCGAGCAGCACCAGCGTCGTGTCGGCGAGCGAGGCGACCTCCACCTCGGCCTGCCCGACGCCGACGGTCTCCACCAGCACCACGTCGCAGCCGGCGCCCTCCAGCACCCGGACCGCCTGCGGTGTGGCCGCGGCCAGCCCGCCGAGGTGCCCCCGGCTGGACATCGACCGGATGTAGACGCCCGGATCCGTGGCGTGGTCCTGCATCCGCACCCGGTCACCGAGGATCGCTCCGCCGGTGAACGGGCTGGACGGGTCGACCGCCAGCACGCCCACCCGGTGCCCGCGCGCCCGCAGCGCGCGGACCAGCTCGTTCGTGGTGGTCGACTTGCCCACCCCTGGCGAACCGGTCAGCCCGACCACCTGGGCCTGCCCGGCGTACGGCGCCAGCGCCGCGGCGATCTCCGGCAACAGCGCGTCGCCGTTCTCCACCAACGTGATCAGGCGAGCCACCGCCCGGGGGTCGCCCGTGCGGGCCCGTTCGACCAGCAGCGGTACGTCCCGGCTGCGGCGCACCGACGTGGTGCCCGCCGCCGGGACGTGCTCAGTCTCGCTCACTGGTCCGTCTCGGCCTTGCCCGGCACGTGGATGATCAGCGCGTCGCCCTGGCCACCGCCGCCACACAGCGCGGCCGCGCCGGTGCCACCGCCGCGCCGCTTCAGCTCGAGGGCGAGGGTGAGGACGAGACGCGCGCCGGACATGCCGATCGGGTGCCCCAGCGCGATCGCGCCGCCGTTGACGTTGACCTTGTCCGGGCTGATCCCGAGGTCACGGGTGGACTGGACACCGACCTGCGCGAACGCCTCGTTGATCTCGATGAGGTCCAGGTCCGCAACGCTCAGGCCGCCCTTCTTCAGGGCGTGGTTGATCGCGTTGGACGGCTGCGAGTGCAGGGAGTTGTCCGGGCCCGCCACGTTGCCGTGCGCACCGATCTCGGCCAGCCAGGTCAGCCCCAGCTCCTTGGCCTTGGCCTTGCTCATCACGAGCACCGCGGCCGCGCCGTCGGAGATCGGCGACGAGCTGCCGGCGGTGATGGTGCCGTCCTTGGCGAAGGCGGGGCGCAGCTTGGCCAGCGACTCGACTGTGGTGTCCGGACGGATGCCCTCGTCCTCGGTGATCACCAGTGGGTCACCCTTGCGCTGCGGGATGACCACCGGGGCGATCTCGTCGGCGAAGTGACCGTTCTTCTGGGCGGCGGCGGCCCGCTGGTGGCTGGCGGCGGCGAAGGCGTCCTGCTCCGCGCGGGAGATGCCGTGCCGGGCGCCGAGCCGCTCGGTCGACTCGCCCATCGAGCAGCAGTCCCAGGCGTCGCTGAGCCCGTCGTGTGCCATGTGGTCCTTGACCACCACGTCGCCGTACTTGTAGCCGGTGCGCTGGCCCATCAGCAGGTGCGGGGCGTTGGTCATCGACTCCATGCCGCCGGCCACCACGATGTCGAACTCGCCGGCGCGGATCAGCTGGTCGGCCAGGGCGATCGCGTCCAGGCCGGAGAGGCAGACCTTGTTGATGGTCAGCGCCGGCACGGACATCGGCACACCGGCCTCGACCGCCGCCTGCCGAGCCGGGATCTGACCGGTGCCGGCCTGCAGCACCTGACCCATGATCACGTACTGGACCTGGTCCGGGCTGACGCCGGCACGCTCCAGCGCGGCCTTGATGGCGATCCCGCCGAGCTTCGTGGCCGGGAGGTCCTTGAGGTTGCCCAGCAGCCGGCCCATCGGGGTCCGCGCGCCGCTGACGATCACCGAAGCCATGCCTGCCTCCGAAGGGGTGCCGAGCTGTACGCCTTAACGATTGTTCGGCCAGACTAGCGCCATGGCAGAGAACTCCCCCGTCGAGCCCGGTGCGGACTACGTCACAGACATCGGGCTTCGCAAGATTGACCACGTCGGGATCGCCGTGGCCGACCTGGACGCCGCGATCGACTTCTACCAGCGGACGTTCGGGATGCGCTGCGTGCACGTGGAGACCAACACCGAGCAGGGCGTCCGGGAAGCGATGCTGGCCGTCGGACCGACCACCGAGGGCGGCTGCGTGCAGTTGCTCGCCCCGCTCACCCCGGAGTCGACGATCGCGAAGTTCCTGGACCGCAACGGGCCGGGCGTGCAGCAGGTCGCGTACACGGTCGTGGACATCGACGCGGCCTGCGCGGCGCTACGCGAGCGCGGCATGCGCCTGCTCTACGCGACTCCGAGGCGTGGCACCGCCGACAGCCGGATCAACTTCGTGCACCCCAAGGACGCCGGCGGCGTCCTCGTAGAACTGGTCCAACCCGCCCCCACTCCCCACTGACCCACCCCACCCCTGTTGATCAAGAGGTTTGCGTCATCCCGCCCCGCGCAGATGACCTAACGCTCTTGATCAACGAGGGGTGGCGGGCGCTGGAGGCCGAGGCGCGCGCACGTCAGTGCGCGGTTGGCGGGGTGGCTGGACACCTTCACGCATCGGCGGATGCAGTTTTTCACAGAGGACTTCCCGGCCTAGCTACCGTTCAGTAACGTCCGGCCCCACAGGAGCGCGACCGGTGCCGGATGTGTCGAATGCCGACATGGCGGTCGTGCCCACCGGCGCCGACGATGGCAGCACCCGGGCCCGTGCGGGTGCGGAAGAACCGGAGGTCACCGTGCAGGACATCCTCGAAGCGATCATGGCGGCGGAGGAATCGAACGATCCGGACCGCGAACTCGCCGGCGTCGCCGGGCTGCCCGTACCGGAGAGCTACCGGGGCGTGGTGGTCCGCGCCGAGGAGTCCCGGATGTTCGACGGCATGGCCACCCGGGACAAGGACCCGCGCAAGGCGCTGCACGTGCAGGAGGTGCCGACGCCGGAGCTGGCCCCGGGCGAGGCGCTGATAGCGGTGATGGCCAGCGCGATCAACTACAACACGGTGTGGACCAGCATCTTCGAGCCGGTGAGCACCTTCAAGTTCCTGGAGCGCTACGGCCGGGTCTCCGAGCTGACCCGCCGGCACGACCTGCCATACCACGTGGTCGGCTCGGACGCGGCGGGCGTGGTGCTGCGCACCGGCCCCGGGGTGACCCGCTGGGCCCCCGGCGACGAGGTGGTCGCGCACTGCCTCTCCGTCGAGTTGGAGGACGCGGCCGGGCACGACGACACGATGCTCGACCCGCAACAGCGGATCTGGGGCTTCGAGACCAACTTCGGCGGGCTGGCCGAGCTGGCGGTGGTCAAGGCCAACCAGCTGATGCCCAAGCCGCGGCACCTGAGCTGGGAGGAGGCGGCCAGTCCCGGGCTGGTCAACTCCACCGCGTACCGGCAGCTCGTCTCGCACCACGGCGCCAACATGAAGCAGGGTGACGTGGTGCTGATCTGGGGCGCCTCCGGCGGCCTCGGTGGGTACGCCACCCAGATGGCGCTCAACGGCGGCGCGATTCCGGTCTGCGTGGTGTCCTCGCCGGAGAAGGCCGAGCTGTGCCGCCGGATGGGCGCGGAGCTGGTCATCGACCGGGCCGCGGAGGGCTTCCGCTTCTGGAAGGACGAGGAGACCCAGGACCCGGACGAGTGGCGGCGCTTCGGCGAACGGATTCGCGAGCTGACCGGCGGCGAGGACCCGGACATCGTGTTCGAGCACCCGGGCCGGGAGACGTTCGGCGCCAGCGTCTACGTGGCCCGACGCGGTGGAACCATCGTCACCTGCGCCTCCACGAGCGGCTTCCTGCACCAGTACGACAACCGCTACCTGTGGATGCACCTCAAGCGGATCGTGGGCAGCCACTTCGCCAACTACCACGAGGCGTGGCAGGCCAACCGCCTAGTCGCGCTCGGCAAGGTGCACCCGACGGTGTCCCGCACCTATCCGCTGGAGCAGACCGGCCAGGCCGCGTACGAGGTGCACCGCAACGCCCACCAGGGCAAGGTGGGCGTGCGCTGCCTCGCACCCACTGACGGGCTGGGCGTTCGTGACGGAGAGTTGCGGGCCCGGCACGAGGACGCGATCAACCGGTTCCGGGGTCACTGACCTCCCGGCATCCGGAGCGCCGGGGCGGTCCCGGCCGGACGGTGGAACGCCGGATGACCATTGCGCTGATCGCTCATTGTTCTTCCGCCCTCATTAGCGGATAAGTCACCCGGATCGAACAAAGGGCCTCGGGGTAACCCCGGGGCCCTTTTCCGCGTCACGCTGCGTGGCGTCCGACAGGCCGGGACCTGCCAAGATCGCCGATTGGTCCAACCTCGCCGATCGCGAGTGTTGACCATGTAAAGAGGGCACGAAAGCTTCGCACCGCTCTTGCGAAGCACCCTGGGGCGTCTGCCAGTATGTCCCAATGCCCCAGCAGCAGTCCTCCCCTCTCGCGTTCTTCGATAACGCGAACTCGCAGCCAGATTTCACCGTTGGCCTGCGCGGATACAACACCCATCAGGTCGACGACTTCCTCGGCCGGATGACCGCCGCGCTGACCCAGTCCGAGCAGGCTCGTGCCGAGGCCGAGCAGCGGATGAACGACGCCCAGCGTCGGCTCCGCCAGGCCGAGCAGCGCATGAGTGCGCTGGAGCAGAAGCTCACCGACACGAACAAGCAGCTCGAAGAGAACAGCCGACCCACCCTCTCCGGGCTCGGCACGCGCGTCGAGCAGATCCTGCGGCTCGCCGAGGAGCAGGCGAACGACCACCGCAACGAGGCCAAGCGCGAGTCGGAGGGCATCCTCTCCGCCGCCCGCCTCGAGGCCCGCGAGATCACCGACAAGGCCCGCGCCGAGGCCGCCGCCATGAAGGCGAGCGCCGAGCGCGAGGCGGGCAACCTGCGCACGGCCGCCGAGCGCGAGGCCGCCGAGGTCCGGGTGCAGGCTCGCCGCGAGGCCGACACGCTGCGCGCCGACGCCGACCGGGAGACCAAGCAGCTGCGTACGGTCACCGCGCACGAGGTGGCCGAGCTGAAGTCGACAGTCGAGCGGGAGGTCGCCACCCTGCGTGCCACCGCCGAGCGGGAGATCACCCAGCAGCGGGCGAAGGCCGCCCGCGAGGCTGAGGAGAAGCGCGCCGAGGCGACCAAGCTGCTCACCGACGCGCGGGACAAGCGCGACAAGGACCTGCAGGCCCTGGAGCTCCAGTTGGCCGAGCGTCGGGAGAAGGCCGAGC
Organism: Micromonospora sp. NPDC047753; assembly: GCF_040642735.1. NCBI lineage: Bacteria > Bacillati > Actinomycetota > Actinomycetes > Micromonosporales > Micromonosporaceae > Micromonospora > Micromonospora sp. NPDC047753. Next base: position 18,055 of record NZ_JBEYSL010000060.1, read on the forward strand.
GCGAGGAGTCCGAGCGGCACGCCGCCCAGGTCGCGCAGACCCAGAAGATGGTCAGCGAGGCCGAGCAGCGTGCCCGGGCCGCGCAGGAGCGGGCCAAGGAGATCGAGCAGCGCGCCGAGGCGCGGCGGGTCGAGTCGGAGCGCAACGCGGCCGAGACCGTCGACAAGGCCAAGGCCCACTCGGAGAAGACCCTCAACGAGGCGAAGGCCGAGTCGCAGCGCCTGCTCACCGAGGCCCGCACCGAGGCGGAGCTGACCACGCAGGCCGCCCGCCGCGAGGTCGAGGACCTCACCCGGCAGAAGGACGCTGTCACGTCGCAGCTGGGTCAGATGCTCTCCGGTCTCGCCGGCATCGTTCCGGGAATGCCGGCGCAGGCCGCTCCGGCTGCCAAGCCGGAAGCAGCAAAGAAGACCGATGGTGGTCAGGAGCGGGTGCCCGCGGAGACCGCCGGCTGACGCGAGGCGTCAGGTAGGGGCATCGACGGCGCGAGGTGACACCGGGTAACCGGTGCCACCTCGCGCCGTATGCGTTTCCTCACCCGTGGTGTGCGCTGGCCGCAACGGAGTGAAGTAGCTCCCACATGGCCCGTCCGTATCGCCCCAGCAGGGCCCGTTGCGTGTGAGGATGGGGGCATGTCGCACGGCGAGGAACTGTTCGCTCTCGGCGGGGACGTGACGACGGAGCCCAGCTTCGAGTCCGCTCTGCGGGGGTACGAGAAGAAACAGGTCGACCGTTATGTCGCACGTGCTGAGCACGAGATCGCGACCCTCGCCTCCGAACGGGAACAGGCGTACACACAGATCCACAAGCTCGCCGGCCAGGTCGAGGTTCTCCAGCGCGACCTGACCCAGGTGCGCAAGCAGATGAACGTGGTCGACCGGGCGTCGTTCCGGCACCTCGGTCCACGGGTCGAGTCGATCCTCGCTCTCGCCGAGGAACAGGCGGAGGAGATCCTCGGCGACGCGAACGGCGAGATCGAGGCCCGGCGGGCCGCTGCCGAGCACATCATCGAGGAGGCCCGCGAGCAGGCCGACCGGGCACTGAAGGACTTCGAACTCGCCCTCGCCGCCCGACGGGCGGAGGAGGAGCGGCACAGCGCCGCGCAGCGGGCCGAGGCGGACGCCGCCCTGCGGTCGGCGAAGGACGAGTCGGCGCAGTTGCGCAAGGCCGCGCAGGACGCTCTGGCGAAGGCCCAGCAGGAGGCCACCCAACTGCGGGACTCCGCCAAGGAGATCCACACTCGGGCCCAGCAGGAGGCCACCAAGCTGCGCGAGACGGCCCGCGAGACGCTGGCCAACGCCCGGCAGGAGGCCAGCGATCTGCGCGACGCGGCCAAGGAGGTGCACGCCAAGGCGCTCCAGGAGGCCAAGCGGCTCACCGACACCGCGACCGAAGCGGGGCGAGCCACCCACGCCAAGGCGCAGCAGGAGGCCAAGCAGATCATCGACGACGCGTCGATGGCCGGTCGGGCGACCCGCGCCAAGGCGCAGCAGGAGGCCGAGCGGCTGACGACGCAGGCCACCGAATCGGCGAAGCGCAGCCGCGCCGAGACCGAGGCGTACGTACAGCGAATGCGCACCGAGACCGAGGCGTACGTGCAGCACACCCGGGCGCAGACCCAGCAGGAGCTGGGCGCGTGGCGGGCCGGGGTGGAGCAGGAGGTCAACTCCCGTCGGGAGGCGGCCGATCGGGAGTTGGCGCAGCGACGGTCCGCGGCCGAGCAGGAGTTCGCCAAGCGCCGCGACGAGTTGGACAAGCACCACGCGTCGCGCCAGCAGGAGCTGGAGGCCGGGCTCGCCAGCCGTCAGCAGGAGTTGGAGACCGGGTTCACCACCCGTCGGGACGAGCTGGAAACCGAATACTCCACCCGGAAGAACGAGCTGGAAAGCGAGTACACGGCTCGCAAGGACGAGATCGAGCAGGGCGCGGCCGGCATCCGTCAGGCGGCCGAGCAGGACGCGGCCGGGCTGCGCCAGCGCTCCGAGGCGGAGGCCGCCGAGCTGCTGAGCCGGGCCGAGGCCGAGGCCAGCGACAAGCGCCGCAAGGCCGACGAGCATGTCGCGGCGTCCCGGCGGCAGTTCGAGGAGTACGCGGCCACCACGCAGCAGCACCTGGCCACCACCCAGCAGCACCTGGCGGCGACCCAGCAGGAGTCTGCGGCGGGTCGTCAGCAGTTGGCCCAGGTGATGTTGGAAATCGCCCAGGCCCAGCAGCAGTTGGCGGATCTGCGGCAGGAGACGTGGAAGGCCCGGCAGGAGTCCGACGAGCTCCAGCGTCAGATGTCCGAGCTGCGGTTGCAGAGTGTCGCCGGTCCGATCGACGGCCCGACCGCGCCGGCCGGAGACGCCAGCGCGAGCGAAGGCGTACCCGGTGGTGGGGACGACGGCGCGAGCGTTACCGCCGGCGCGGACGCCGGGTCGGGTGCAGGCGCCGGGTCGGGCGCGGCCTCCGGGTGCTGGCTTCCCGGGTGGCGAAGCCCTGGCCGGGCGCGAAGGAGCCGGGCGAGTCCGA
>NZ_JBEYSL010000061.1:0-20531 GCF_040642735.1 Micromonospora sp. NPDC047753
CGACGTGATCCATCGGCCCTCGGGCGCCGGCCCGGAGAGCCTGGCCTGGTTCGACAACTGCATAAGGGTCCTGGAGCCGGTGCGCTGCCCGGTGACCGCCAAGTTCGAGGCCATCGCGATGATGACAGGCGTGGTGAGCCTCTTCGCCCGCCGCGAATCCGCGGCTGGGACGTTCAGCTTCGCCGGGATGGACCTCACGACGTACCCGCACCTCGTCGCGGCGTTCAGCCAGCCCGCCGGACCACCGCCCCGGGCGGACCTCGTCGAGCGGACCCTGCGCGGTCTGCTCACCGGCCTGCTGGTCGTGGAGTCGACCGAGTCGGGCTGAGCGGTTCGGCGTACGGGCGGTGTCAGTCGTTCGTCCGCCACCGCGACGCCCGCTGGTCTAGGTTCTCGATGGTGAGCGGGACCAGCCGCGAAGAGGTGCGCGATGTCCGACCCTGATCTTGCCGACCTGCGCCGTCCTGGCCGAGCTCACCGAGGAGCAGGACAAGGCGGAGTAGTCGGCCGGGGCGGGGTGGCGGTCGGCGTCACGTCGTGGTGGTGAGGTATCGGCGGTAGCCGAGGGCGGACTGCGCGAACCCGAGGGACGCGTAGAACCGGTGGGCGTCGGTACGCGCGGCGTTCGACACCAGTTGGACCTTGTAGCAGCCGGCCGCCGTCGCCTCGTCGAGCGCCGCCAGCATGAGGGCCCGGGCGACTCCACGACGACGCCAGTCGGACGTGACCACCACGTTCTCCACCACCATGTACGGTCGCGCCCCGTGGGTGAGGTTGGGGACGACGACGGTGTCCAGCGTGCCCACGAAGGTGTCCCCGGCAACTGCCAGCAGGAGGCGGCGGCCAGCTTGGGCGTGCAGGTCGCGCCAGGCGGTGGCGAGCCGGTCAGCGTGCGGCCGTGCGTCGTCCGGAGCGAGCTGCCACAGCACGTCGAAGACCAGCTCGGGGTCGTCCTGCGCCACGGCGGCGCGGATGACGACGTCGCCGCTCACCGAGTCGACGCCAGACTGTCCAGATCGGACGGCGCGGAATGCCGACGTCGTTGCCCCGCGTACCGGGAGAGCCGGCTGTCGATGTGCCTCACCATGGCGCCGAGGATACGGTCACCGGGTGGCGGGCGACGGCGACCTGCCACCGCCGCCCGCTTCGGCGATGACCCCGGTCAGGCCCGCGCCGCCCGGACGGCGTCGCGCAGTGGGGTACTCGGTCGGCCGATCAGCCGGCTCAGGTCGTCGCTGTCGGTCGCCAGCTCGCCGTCGGCGATGGACTGGTCGAGCGCGGCGACGAAACCGGCGGTGCCCGCGTCCAGGCCGACGTTCTCCAGGGCCGAGGCCAGCTCGGCGGCGGACATGTCCTGGTGAACGACAGTGGTGCCGGTCACCTCGGTGACGGCTTCGGCCAGCTCGTCGAAGGTGAACGCCGTACCGCCCAGTTCGTACACGGCGTTGCCGTCCTCATCCCGGGTCAGCGCGGCCACGGCCGCCCCCGCGTAGTCGGCCCGGGTCGCGGCGGAGATCTTGCTGCCGCCGGTGGCGCCGAGGATCGTGCCGGACCCCAGGTACTGCGGTAGCTGGTCGGTGTAGTTCTCGGTGTACCAACTGTTGCGCAGCACGGTGTAGGCCAGGCCGGACGCGGCGAGCACCTCCTCGGTGGCCTTGTGCTCAGGGGCGAGTGGGTTCGCGGTGGTGTCGGCCCTCAGGATGCTCGTGTAGACGAGACGCTCGACGCCCGCGAGCTTGGCGGCGTCGATGACCGCGGTGTGCTGCGCGACGCGCTGACCGGGAGTGTCGCCGGAGATGAGCAGCAGGCGGCGTACGCCGGCCACGGCTCCGGGCAGCGTCGACGGGTCGTCGTAGTTGGCCTTGCGGATCTCGACGCCGCGCGTGGCCAGGTCGGCGGCCTTCTCCGGGCTGCGGACGATGGCGGCGATGTCGGTGGCGGGTACCCCGTTGTCGAGCAGTTGCCCGATCACCAGGCGGCCCAGCCGGCCGGTGGCGCCGGTGACGGCATAGGTGGGCATGGGAACCTCCGGAGGTAGTGACAGATCAGCAGGCACTTACGAACCTACAGCACTAACCGACGGGCAGCGTGGGTTAGGCTGGTGAGGTGAGCGACATGCCGGCCCGGGACCCGGCGGGGCCTACCCAGGAATTCGTCAGCGATGTCTTCGCCCGGGGTTGCACCTCCCGCGCGGCCTTCGAGGACGTCACCTCGAAGTGGGCCTCGCTGGCCCTGTTGGCGCTCGGAGAGGGCCGCTACCGCTTCAACGCTCTGCGTCGGCGCATCGACGGGGTCAGCGAGCGGATGCTCTCCCAGACCCTGCAGACCCTCGAACGCGACGGGATGCTCACCCGCGAGGTGCTCACCGCGATCCCACCCCGCGTCGAATACTCCCTGACCCCCCTCGGCGCCCGGGTCGCCGAGCAACTGCGTGGCCTCGCCGATCTGCTGGAGGCCTCGGTGCCCGAGTTGCAGACCGCCCGCGACAGCCACGAGCGCGACCGGGGCTAGTACGACAGCCGCCGTTTGGGATCATGGCTGAGGTTCGAGGTTGAGCCGGGGTGTGTAGTGGGCTCGGGCTTGATGCTGGCGTCGCCCAACCTGACCAGTGCAAACGGAGGGCGAGGTCGCTGATCGGGCGGATGAGGCAGATGTTGATCAGGCGGCGGACCTCGTTGACCGTGAGCTTGATCAGTGCGGTGTCGGCCAGGTCCTGGTCGGCGGCGTCGCGGTATTCACCGGGAACCGCGGCGCAGATCGGCCACCTCGTCTGACGGCGTGAAGCCGGCCGAGGCGTAGGTAGCTACGGCGCCGACGTTGGAACTCTGCACGCACACACTCGCGCTGGAGGAACCCATGTCGCGAAGGGCCGCAGCGGCGGCGAGCGTGATCGCCGTGCCGTAACCATGGCCTCGGTGACTGCGGTGGACGCCCATCGGTTCCAGCAGTCCTGGTCGCCCCGGGCCGGCTGACCATACAGCCGCGACTGCCACGGCGTCGTCGTTCTGATCGAATGCGGCGAGGCAGCGTGCGTCGGCGTAGAACGGGCCACCGGCCATGGTGAGCCAACGCCCGACCGTGCGGCGCCGGTCGGCATCACTGAAGGGTGAGCCGCGGAACGCGGACCAGTGGACGGCGACCCACACCTCGGCGCGATCGGGTTCGATCGTCTCGATGCGCAGACCGCAGTCCTTCACCGGGTCCGAGAGACCGCGGTGGAACGTTGTCCACGGCTCATCCCGCTCCCAACCCCGCTTCAGCAGCAACTGGGTGAGAGGCTCCGCACCTCGGGCTTCGACGGTCGCACCGTCGGGATCCAGGACACGCCCTGGGGCGTCCAGATCAACGGCGAGCTGGCGGGCCAGTGCCTCGTCATCACGCCAGTCGGGAGCGACGGCCATGCGCACCAGGTCGGGGCCGTCCAGCAGCCCGAGCGCGAGAACCTCCCCGTCGCGCAACCACATCCGGATGGCGGCCGCCGTAGCCTCGGCACCACGTGACGAGTGCCAGCCGAGATCGCCGGGATGCAGATGCAGCGGTCCCCCGTCGTACTGCCACCGCTTGAGCGCGTCCACCGCTGGTGACAGCTCATCAACGCTGGGGGTGCTCAGAATGATGCTCATGGTGCACCCAAACCCAAAGAGCGGCCTGGCACCATCGATTTTCGAAGCAGCCGGTGCTCGTCACGGTCGCGGAATGTCTGTATCCAGGTCGTCCCCAGGCAGTCGGAAGCCAATCCGGAACGACGAAGAACAACCACTGGTGACGAGGTTAAGGCGGCGTGTGTAGTGGGATCGTCGGGCTTGGGCTTGATGCCGGCGCCGCCACAGTGACCAGTGCAAACGGTGGGCGAGGTCGCTGATCGGGCGGATGATGCAGGTATTGATCAGGCGGCGGACTTCATTGACCGTCAGCTTGATCAGTCCGGTGTCGGCAGGGTCGTGGCGGGCCGCGTCGGCGGCGCAGATCGCCAGGACGGCGAGGGCGGCCAGGGCGAGGGTGGTGAAGCGGTGCCAGGAGTCCCAGCGGCGGACCTGGTGCTGGTCCAGGCCGACCTGGCTCTTGGCGGCCTGGAAGGCTTCTTCGACGGTCCAGCGGATGCCAGCGACCCGCACGAGTTGGGCGAGGGTAGCTGGGCGTGGCGTCCAGCAACGGTAGAAAGCCAGCTCACCAGTGGTGGTGTTCTTTCTGATCAAGAGGCTGCGTCGGCCGTCGTCGTCGGGGTCGGCGTCGGTGCAGCAGTCCCAGACGTCGTCGAGCCAGGCCCAGTGGTAGAAGCGCGGTCCCTTGGATCCGGCGCCGGCCGATCGGCGTTGCCATGCCGTGGCGGGTAGGTCAGCGGCCACCTGGTCGGCGCGGACGCGGGTCTTGCCGCCGTCGAGCGGGACCAGGTGGCTGCGGGACACCGCCAAGACGTAGCCGATCTCGTGCTCGCGCAGGCCAGCGCGGAAGACACTGCTGTTGCCGTAAGCCTCGTCCGCGGCGGCCCAGCCGGCCGGCACTCCGGCGTCCAGGGCGGCGGTAATCATCTCGGCGGCCAGTTCGGGTTTGGTGGCGAACCCGACCTCGTCGGGCACCCCGGCGGCCTGGCAGCGGTCCCGGTCGTCGGTCCACGACGCCGGCAGATACACCCGCCGGTCGATCAGGGTATGCCCGTCGACGCCGGCGTAGCCCAGGAACACCCCGACCTGGCTGTTCTCGATCCGGCCCGCGGTGCCGGTGTACTGCCGCTGCACCCCGACCGTGTGCATGCCCTTCTTCAGGTCACCGGTGTCGTCAACGACCAGGACCGCATCCGGACCACCGAACCGGCCGGTGATCAGTTGCCGCAGGTCGTCACGGACAGCGTCGGCGTCCCACACCGCCCGGTACAACAGTCGCTGCATCGCATCCGGCCGGGCATGCCCGGCTTGCTCGGCCAACTGCCAGCACGTCTTGAGCTCAAGATCGGAGAGCAGTCCAGTCACGAACTGTCCCGCCGCACGACGCGGTTCCACCCGCCCGAACTGCCCCGCGAAGCAGCCCAGCACCTCGGCCAGCACCCGCTCCCATTGACCAACCACTACGCTGTGGCACGCGGCCACCGCAAGATCTGAAGTTGTGTCCACAACGCACAGACGATCACGCTGTGGCCGCCTCGCGTCCACCCCATCAGAGCAGCGACATCTCGAACGGCGGCTGCCGTACTAGGACGAACCCGCGCCGGCCTCGCGTCGCGTCGCGTCCGTCCGTGGGCTCTGGCGGATGCGCTGGGTCGCCACGACGCATCCCAGCACCGCCAGCGCCGCCACGATCGAGGCGGGGGAGACCACCTCGCCGAGCAGCAGCGCCGACCATCCCAGGGTCAGCACCGGCTGGGCGAGTTGGACCTGGCCCACCTGCGCTACACCGCCCCGGGCCAGGCCCGCGTACCAGGCGAAGAAGCCCAGGAACATCGAGACCCCGGTGAGATAGCCGAACGCCGACCAGCCGAGAGCGTCGGCCCGGGGCGGACTGACGGCGGCGGCAACGGCCGTGACCGGAACGGTGATGGGCAGCGAGAGCAGCAACGCCCAGCAAATCGTCCGAGCGCCGCCCAACTCGCGGGCGAGCGCGCCGCCCTCGGCGTAGCCAAGGCCGCAGAGCACGACCGCCGCGAGCAGGAACAGGTCGGGCAGGGTGATGGCACCGCGTACCGCGCCACTGGCGCCGAGAAAGGCGAGAACCGCCAGCAGCCCGCCGGCGCTCACGATCCAGAACAGCGGCGGTGGGCGTTCGCCGGCCCGCAGCACCGCGAACACGGCCGTCATCGCGGGCAGCGCGGCGATGACGACCGCGCTGTGTGCCGAGGTCTGGGTGAGAAGCGCCATCGAGGTGAACAGGGGAAAGCCGACGACGACCCCGAGAGCGACGACCGGCAGCCGTCGCCACTGACCGTGGGTGGGCCGCGGTGCGCCGGTGAGACGCAGGTACGCCCATGCCAGCAGCCCCGCGCCGACAGCCCGGCCGAAGGCGACGAACCACGGGTCGAGTTGCTGCACGGCCATGCGGGTGACCGGAAGTGACAGGCTGAAGCCGAGCACGCCCAGGGCGCCGAGACCGAGCCCGGAGAGCCGGTCCGCTGTTACCGTGTTTTCCGCAGTAGCGCTACTCTTGTCCCTCATGGAAAACGGTAACGCAGCCCAACGCGTTATCCAAGATCTGCGGACCCTCGCTGCCGTCGCAGGCCCCGGTGCCCGGCTGCCCTCGGTACGAGAGCTGACCGCCCGACACCAGGCCTCGCCGGTCACCGTCGCCGAGGCCATCCGACAGTTGGCGGCCGAAGGGCTGGTCGAGGCGCGACCCGGCCGAGGCACCTTTGTGGCCACTGCACCGGACGAGCCGGGCGTACCCGACCTGTCCTGGCAGACCGTCGCGCTCGGGCCCCGCCGGTTCGGTCAGGATGAGATGCAGGCGCTGTTGGCGCTGACGCCCGCCGGAACGATCCCGCTGTCCGGTGGCTACCTCGACGCGGACCTACAGCCTGCCGCTGCGCTCGGAGCCGCCCTCACCCGAGCCGCCCGCCAGCCCGCGAGCTGGCAGCGGGGGCCGGTCGAGGGCCGCGCGGACCTGCGCGCGTGGTTCGCCCGCGAGGCCGGGGCGGGGCTGCATGCCGAGGACATGGTGATCTGCCCCGGCGGGCAGGCCGCCCTGTCGTCCGCGTTGCGGGCCCTCACCGCGCCGGGCGACGCCCTGCTCGTCGAGTCGCCGACCTATTTGGGTGCGTTGGCCGCCGCCCGCGCGGCCGGGCTGCGGGTGGTGCCCGTGCCCGCTGACGCCGACGGGGTACGGCCCGACCAACTCGCCGCCGCGTTCGCCCGCACCGACGCCCGGCTCTTCTACTGCCAGCCCCTGTACGCCAACCCCCACGGCGCGACGCTGGCGGAGCACCGCCGGGCGCAGGTCGCCGAGGTCGTCCGCGAGGCCGGGGCGTTCCTGATCGAGGACGACTACGCCCGTGACCTCACCATCGACGATCCGGCTCCGCCACCACTGGCCAGCGATGATCCCGACGGTCACGTCATCTACCTTCGTTCACTGACCAAGTCGACCGCCCCCGGGCTGCGCGTCGCCGCCATCGGAGCCCGCGGCCCGGCCGGAGCGCGACTGCGCGCTGCCCGGCTGCTCGACGACTTCTTCGTCGCCGGACCACTGCAACAGGCGGCGATCGACTTCCTCACCTCCCCGTCGTGGTCGCGGCATCGCCGGGCACTGCGCACAGCCCTCCGGATACGCCGTGACGCGTTGTTGACCGCGCTACGCCGGCATCTGCCAGGCATTGCCCCCCAATCGATCCCACGTGGCGGCATGCACCTCTGGGTGCGCCTCGCCGCCGGCACCGACGAGGCGGCACTGGCCGCTGCCGCGGCGGCCGAGGGGGTCGCCGTCTTCCCGGGCCGACCGTGGTACGCGGCCGACCCCCCGGCCCCGCACCTACGCCTCACCTACGCGGCAGCCGCACCCGAACTCATGGACGAGGCCGTTCGACGCCTCGCCCGCGTCCTCGGTTGACCACCGGTCGCCTGGCTGGTGACGTCCGGTGCGTGGGTTTCAGGCATTCAGCGTCTCGCGCGGCGGCACACCGAAGCTGGCGTGGTATCGCGCGGTGAACCTGCTGTGGCTGGCGAATCCCCACCGACTGGCGATCGCCGAGACCGTCTCCTGGCGCGGGTCGGCGCGTACCAGGTCGTGGTGCGCTCGGACGAGCCGGACCCGACGCAGGTAGGCCATCGGGGTGGTCCCGAGGTGACGGCGGAAGGCGAGTTGAACCGCCCGGAGGGAGACGCCGGCGGCGCTGGCGATGTCGGCCGCGCTGATGTTCCGGTCGGCGTGCTCCTCCAGGAACGTGATCGCCCGTCGCAGCGTGGCGGTGGTGGCGTCGTTCCGGTCCGCTGCGGTCGGTTCGGTGAACGCGGTGTTGGGGAAGATCGCGAGCGCCGCCGCGGCCAGCATCCGGGCGGCGTTGCCGATCACCAGCGGCTGTGCCCCGGCGGCCGGGCTGTTCAACACGACGTCGCGGACGAAGCTGGTGGTGTTGCGCCACTGCCGGGCGAGGGCAGTGCTGGCGGCACCGAGCTCGGTGAACTCGATCCGACCGGGCCGGCGGGCCGGCGCGGTGGTGGCCACCTGCTCCAGCACCGACAGGTCCAGTACGCAGAGCTCCACCTCACCGGGATGCCAGTGCACGGTGCATGGCTCCTGCGGCCTGGTGACGAGGAAAACGTCGCCGGGGCCGAACCGGTGGTCCGATCCGGCGCAGGAGCGGTCGACGCGTGCGGTGCGGGTGCGACCGATGACCAGCCCACCGAGGGTGCTGGCATCGATCTCGAGGTGCCCGGTCTGTCGGGTGGTCGCGATGGCGAAGGGGCCGGTATCGACGCGGTGGTGGGTGAGCCGGTATCCGTTCCTGCTCTGAATGCGCAGTTTCGGGTCGTACGTGTCGGACAGGAATTCCTGGATGGCCGTTGGATCACGGCTGTCGAACTGGTGGGTCTGCACTTGCGATGACGTCATCCGCTGTCTCCGTCGGGTGGAGGTGCCGCCGGGCGCTGGAACGGTTGCCGGCGGCAGGTTCGGGACGTGCCGGGGTGCTCGGCGGTGACCCGGCACGTCGTTGGCCGGCGGTGCGGTGGGATGGAACGTCGCGAGCGGGACGGCAGCGACCGGTTGAGCGCGTCGGATCTGGTCGGACCATTCACTGATGCTGATACGCAATATCTGTAGATGGGAATGTCACCATACGACAATCACCCACGTGCCGTGTTGCGAATCACGGCGATGTGTCAGCAGCTCGACTTCGTTTTCCGGCTAGCGCGCCACATGGTTCTGCGTCCGCTGTCCTAGCCACCCGCGTGGCAGACAGCGAAATCTTGTTCATGATTCGTCGGAGGATGACCGACCGGCTCACTGCCGGGAGGCCGACCCACGGAGGGGGAAGCGTTGGACGGTACCGATCCTGAACGCGTCGTTCGGCTGGCCGTCGCCGAGGCGCTGGCCCGGGTGGCGGACGAGGACAGCCTGGGCCTGGGCGAGGGGGACTCGCTGGAGAGGCTCGGGCGTGGGCTCCGGGAGGTCCTGCGGCGCGCACTCGACGACCGGGTGCCGTTGACCACGCCGGAGTTCGTCGACCTCTGCCGGGACCTGGGTCTGCACCGTGACGCCTTCGACCTGCTCGGGCACTACCTGATGACCGCGTTGCTGACCCAGCACGTCGGACCGGACGCCCTGATCCGCGTCGGCGTGCTCTTCGGCACGGTCGGGCGCTACCTGCCCGGCACCCGTCCGGTGGCCCACCGCAACGAAGGTCCCGCGGCACGGCGACGCGACGTGCGCTCGGACAACAGCGTCGTCGGTCGGTACCGGCGAGCCAAGCTGCCGGAGCACCTCCCCAACCCGCCGAGCTGGACCTGCACCGGATGCGGCCGCGAGTGGCCCTGCGCCACCAAGCAGAGCCAACTGCTCGCCGAGTTCGGTGGAGCGCGCGCCTCACTCGCGGTCTATCTCGGCTCCTGCCTCGTCGCCGCCGCTCAGGACCTGCCCACGATGCCGTTGCCCCGGGTCCGGCTCCGTTTCCTGGGCTGGCTGCCGCGCGCCCGGATCTGACCGGGCCGTCGGCGGGGGACCGGTCGGCGAACGCCCTGACCCGGCCCCGCCGGGGCCGGGCCGGACTGGACACCGCGCGATCACGGGGTGACCCGCTGCTGACCGGCCGGCGCCTCGGCCAGGTCGGGGCAGGGTGTTCATCGCGCGCACCCGCTGCGTACGGCGGCTGTTCACCGCCTTCTCCGAGGCTCCTTGATCGAAAGAGCATTCGCTTGATCGAGGAGAGGCTCTCAGGTGAGAGACAAGCATCCCGAAGAGACCGAGCACGCGCAGCTGTCCCGGCGCAAGCTGGTCAAGTACGCGGGCGTCGGCGCGACGCTGGCCGCGGCCAGCCCACTGGTCGGTGCCGGCGCGGCCTGGGCCGCTGAGGACCGCCGGCCGGGTGACGACGACAAGACCGACCGGGGTAATTCCAAGAACCGGGCGTGGCGTGCGGGCGACCACCACATCCACTCCGAGTACAGCGGCGAGTTCGACACCACGAAGTCCCCGATCGTCTTCCACAAGGGCGCGGACGCGGTCTACCCGATCGTCACCAACGCCATCATGGCGAAGAACTTCGGCCTGACCTGGGCGATGTGCACCGACCACGGTGGACCGACCCACTCGAAGGTGAACATCGAGCAGGCGTACCCCGACCTGCTGCGGTCCCGCAAGCTGGTCCCCGAGGTGCTCCAGTTCTGGGGCATGGAGTTCGACGCGCCCTCGCTGGACCACCACACGCTGATGATCCCGCGCCACGAGGACGAGGCGAAGCAGCTCTTCGAGCTGGAGAGCCGGTTCGCCAAGTACGACGCGTTCCCCACCGACCCGGCCCGCGACACCGAGGCCAAGATGGTGGAGTTCCTCAAGGTGGCCCGGGGCATGCCGCACAAGCCGCTGGTGATCGCCCACCACGCGTCCCGTTCGGCGCCCGGTCTCGGCGTCTACGGTCAGGACACCCCGCGCGAGTTCCGCAACGGCAACAACGCCGCGCCGGACGTCTACATCGGCTTCGAGGGCGCGCCTGGTCACCAGGCCGGCCCGCTCAACGGCGGCAAGCGGGGCGGCTACGGCAACCACCCCACCTACGGCGGCTTCGACCAGATGACCGCCCGGGTCGGCGGCCTGTGGGACTCACTGCTCGGCGAGGGCCGGCGCTGGTGGATCACCGCGACCTCGGACTCGCACGTGCACTGGACCCGGGGCGGCTCCGACTTCTGGCCCGGCGAGTACAGCAAGACGTACGTGCACGCCCGCCAGGACTACGGCGACATCATGGACGGCCTGCGCAACGGCCGGATCTGGGTCACCACCGGTGACCTGATCCGCAGCCTCGACGTCACCGCCACGTCCCAGGGCAGGACCGCCGAGGTCGGCGAGACGATCACGGTGAGCCGTCGTAGCCGTACCGATGTCGAGATCGAGATCACCTTCCGCCCGCTGGGTGGGGTGAACGCGAACGGCGACCGGCCCGAGGTCCGCCGGGTCGACCTGATCGTCGGTCAGATCACCGGCCCGAGCGCCAGCCTGGACGCCGACACCAATCCCACCACCACTGTGGCGGCCCGGTTCGGCCCGCGGGACTGGCGTCGGCGGGGCGACAGCTACGTCATCCGGCACACCCTGCGCAATGTCGAGGCGGACACCTACGCACGGGTGCGCGGCACCAGCACCGACGAGGCCGAGCCGCTCGCCGACGGGCTGGAGAGCCCGTGGGACGACCTGTGGTTCTACTCGAACCCGGTCTTCGTGCACGTGCGCTGACCGATGCGGTAGCGACATCGCGGGCCTGTCCGGCACCGCTCGACGGACGACGTCCGGTGGTGCGGGGCAGGCCCGTTGCGCTGCAGTCGCAGGTCAGTCGGGCCTGCTGCGGCGGGCTCGGGGAGTGGCGGTTCGCCCACTCCGCGCCGCCGCGGCACCGCTGCGAGGTGCAGCGGGCGCGGCAGGCTCCGGGTCGGCCTGCACCTGTGTCACCACCTCGCAGAGGTCACGCAGCGGGTCCGCCGCCTGGGCCGAGCAGGCGACCTTCTGGAGCAGTGACCGCAGCGTCGCCGACTCGGCCGGGGTGAGTGCCCCCAGCAGATGTGACTCGACCTGCCGCAGTGCGACCCGCCGCTTTTCCCAGGCGGCACGGCCGGCGTCGGTGACCTCGATCAGCCGGTTGCGCCGGTCGGCCGGGTCCGCGCGCCGGGCGACGAACCCGGGCCGCTCCAGGTCGTCGATCAGGTACGTGAGGACGGTGCGGTCGATGCCGATCTCCTCGGCGATCGCGCCCTGGTTTCGGGCCGGCCCGTTGCTGGCCGCGGTGAGCAGTTGGTAGCCGCGTGGGCCACCGGGGAAGTCGGTGAGCGCATTCTCGGCCGCCCGGACGTAGCCGCGGAAGACGATGCCGAGCATCCAGCCCAGGTCGTCGTCGAGCGGATCGGGCCGGTCCGGCCGGTGAGAGGCACCCGTCATCCCCCGACAATACCGCAGCGAGCCAGACCTTGTTGGCAGAAGATGTTCTGTCTGGCATAAGGTTATGGCCACGGCGCATCGACCGAGGCGTCGGGGAAATGGGGAGGCTCGCAGATGAGCGACTACGGCCACGACCTGGTCTTCGGCTCCTTCGTCACGCCCAGCGCTGACAATCCGGACCGTACGGTCGGTGTCGCCGTCCTGGCCGAGCAGGTCGGGTTGGACCTGGTCACCTTTCAGGATCACCCGTACCAGCCGGCGTTCCTCGACACCTGGACGCTGCTGAGCTTCGTGGCGGCCCGCACCAGCCGGGTGCACCTGGCGGCGAACGTGACGAACCTGCCGCTGCGCCCGCCGGCGGTGCTCGCCCGCAGCGTGGCCAGCCTGGATCTGCTCAGTGGTGGCCGGGTCGCCCTCGGCCTCGGGGCAGGGGCGTTCTGGGACGCCATCGAGGCGATGGGCGGTCGGCGGCTGACCCCCGGCCAGGGCGTACGGGCGCTGGAGGAGGCCATCGAGATCGTCCGTCAGCTCTGGGACGTCGAGACGCGCGGCGGAGTGCGGGTCGACGGAGAGTTCTACCGGGTGGTGGGTGCCAAGCGCGGTCCGGCTCCGGCCCACGCGGTGCCGATCTGGCTGGGCGCGTACAAGCCCCGGATGCTCCAGCTCACCGGTCGTCGGGCCGACGGTTGGCTGCCCTCGCTGAGCTACCTCCAGCCCGGTGACTTGACCAGGGGCAACGCGATCATCGACGACGCCGCGCAGCAGGCTGGCCGGTCCCCGCAGGACGTGCGTCGGCTGCTCAACATCGCCGGGGAGTTCTCGGCCGTCGGGCGCGGCCCGCTGAACGGACCCGCCGAGCAGTGGGCCGAGGAGTTGGCCGAGCTGGCGCTGGAGGACGGCATCGGCACCTTCATCCTGGGCAGCGACGACCCCGACGACCTGCGCCGCTTCGCCGGCGAGGTCGCGCCCGCCGTCCGCGAGCTCGTCGCCGCCGAACGTGACAGGGGCGCGGCTCCGGCACGTACGCCGGAACCAGAACCGGAGCCGGAGCCGGTCGCTGCGCCGGCGGTCCGGGCGAGCCGGGCCACCGCGACCGGTGGTGCGTTCGCCGTGGTGCCCACCCCCGACGACGGCGTACGGCGAAGCGAGCGGCAGGTGTGGGACGAGGCGGCCCGGCCGACCGGGCCCGCGCCCGACCCGGAGCGCACCTACACCCCGCAGGAGCAGGCCACCGGCGCGCACCTCGTGCAGGTCCACGACGGGCTGCGCGCCGAGCTGACCCAGATTCACGACCTGATCGAGCAGGTGGCGGCCGGCGAGATCGACGCCGGTGCGGCCCGGTCCCACATCAACACGATGACCATGCGGCAGAACCGGTGGACCCTCGGCGTCTACTGCGAGTCGTACTGCCGCATCGTCACCACCCACCACACGATCGAGGACCAGTCGCTCTTTCCCAGGTTGCGGGCTCGTGACCCGCGACTCGCCCCGGTGGTCGACCGGCTGGAGCAGGAGCATCACGTCATCCACGACGTGCTGGAGGGTGTCGATCGGGCCCTGGTCGCGTACGTCGGGTCTCCGGACGGGCTCGCCGAGCTGCGGGCCGCGGTGGACCTGCTGACCGACGCCCTCCTGTCGCACCTCAGCTACGAGGAGCGGGAACTGGTCGAGCCGTTGGCGCGTCTGGGTATCGCCTGATCAGCGTGCCGCTGCGGCGGCTCGGGGTTGCCCCGATCTAATCTGAGAGACTACTCTCGAAACATGTCTCTCAAGAATCCGTACGGGGATTTCGAGATCACCGAGCCGCAGGCGCTACGGGCGCTGGCCCACCCGGTGCGGCTGGCCATCCTCGAACACCTTCAGCGGCACGGCCCGGCGACGGCGACCGGGCTCTCGCCGCACGTCGGCGCCACACCGTCGGTGGTCAGCTGGCACCTGCGACACCTCGCGACCTTCGGACTGGTCAACGACTGGGACGGCGCCACCAGCAAGCGGGAACGCTGGTGGCAGGCCGTCGCCCGGGGCTTCCGCTTCACCGCGCCCGACAGCGTCGAAGGGCAGTCCGCCAGCCAGCAGTTGCGCGGCGAGATGTTCGCCCGCAACGCCGACGCGCCCCAGCAGTGGCTGCTGCGCGAGGAGCCCCGGCTGGACCCCGAGTGGCGCGCGCTGGCCGGCATGGCCGACACCCGGTTCGTGGCCACCGCCGACGAGCTCCGCCAGCTGGAGGAGTCGATCGAAGAGCTGATCGCCCCGTACGTGCGGCGCAAGGAGGAGTCGGCCCCGGACGGCGCGCGGATCGTCCGGATGCTGCGCTACCTCCTCCCCGAGCCCGGCGACGACGACGCGGCCACGTCATGACCGCCACCGGCACCGGCTCCCTGAGCGCCACCGGCGCCGTGCCCCCGCCAGCCCTGCACCGCGACCGACGGTTCCGCACCTTCTGGATCAGCGAAACGATCTCCCAGTTCGGTGACCGGATCAGCGAACTGGCTCTGCCGCTGATCGCCGTCACCCTGCTCACCGCGACGCCCATTCAGGTGAGCGTCCTCACCGCGCTGATCTGGCTGCCCAACCTCCTGGGCCTCTTCCTCGGTGCCTGGGTCGACCAGCGCACCCACAAGCGGCGACTCCTGATCATCGCGGACCTGGTCCGCGCCGCGGTGCTGCTCAGCCTGCCGGTGGCCTACCTGTTCGACGCGATCACCCTCACCCAGCTCTACCTGGTGGCACTGCTCACCGGCCTCGGAGCGGTCCTGTTCGCCATGGCGCGTCAGGCGTTCTTCGTCGCGCTGGTGCCGCGATCGGCGTACGTGGACGCGAACAGCAAGCTGAGCATGAGCCGGTCGCTGTCGTTCATCGCCGGCCCGGCCGTCGGCGGCGGGCTCGTCCAGGCCCTCAGCGCGCCGGTCGCGATCCTCGTCGACGCGGTGTCGTTCCTCGGCTCCGCGCTGCTGCTCCACCGCATCCCGGTGACCGAGACGCCGCCACCGCCGCGTCGAACGTCCACGCTGGGCCTGGTCCGCGAAGGGCTCACGCTGGTGCTGCGGCACCCGGTGCTGCGGGCCGCCCTCGGTTGCACCAGCACTGTCAACTTCTTCACCTTCATCGCCGGCGCGCTGCTGGTGCTCTACGCCAGCCGCGAACTCAACCTGTCGGCCGGCGCGATCGGCATCGCCCTCGGGTTCGGAGCGCTCGGCGGCTTCGCGGGAGCGGCGCTCGCACCACGGGTCTCCCGCGCCATCGGCCTGGGTCGTACCGCCATGATCGGTGCGGTGCTCTTCCCCGCGCCGCTGGCGCTCACCGCGCTGGTCTCCGGACCGACCTGGACGAAGGTGGCGATGCTGGCGGCCATCGAGCTCGTCTCCAGCATCGGGGTGATGCTCATGGACGTGAACCTCAACGCCCTGCTCACCGCCGTGACACCCGACGACGCGCGGGGACGCCGGGCCGGCGCCTACAGCGCCGTCAACTACGGCATCCGACCGCTCGGCGCGTTGGTCGGCGGCACCTTGGGCACCACCATCGGGCTGCGGCCCACCCTGGCCATCGCCGGCCTCGGCGGCGTGCTCGCCGTGCTGTGGTTGATCGCGTCACCGGTGCGCCACATCCACACCCTCGACGATACGGCGACCTGACCGACGAGGCGGCGCGGTGTCCAGGGCCGCGGCCCAGGACACCGCACGTCAGGCGGTCTGCGCCAGCAGGATCCGGGCCAGCTCGGTGGGCTGGGAGAACATCGGCCAGTGGCCCGTGTCCATGGTGACCAGTCGCCACTGGTCACTGGTCAGCAGCTTGGCCACCGTGTCGTTGGGCTCGGGCCCGTCGAGCAGGCACTTGACGTACGTCGCCGGCAGCTCACCCAGCGGCCGGCCCACCACGGCCGGCTCGGTCAGCGTCGCGCCCGGATGTGGCGTGGAACCCTCGATCAGACGGGCGACCTGCTCGTCGGTGAGACCCTGACCATCGAAGTCGGCCGCGCCGAGCGGCGCCCAGTCGCCGCCATTGTCGGCTAGCTGCGCCTCGAACGCCGCCTGGCCCTGCCACCAGCCGGAGGCGAACGACCCACCGTCGACCGGCACCTCGGAGTCCACGAAGACCACCCGGCTCAACCGGTCGCCGATCCGCTCGGCTGCCTGACCCACCGGAATGCCCGAGTAGCTGTGCCCGACCAGCACCACATCGTTCAGGTCGCCGCGCTCGATCTCGTCGACGATGTCCTGCACGTGGGTCTGCTGCCCGGCCGGGACACCCCGCTTGTCGGCGAGGCCGGAGAGGGTCAGCGGGTGGGTGCAGTGCCCGGCCGCCCGCAGGGGCGGCACCACCTCGTCCCACGCCCACGCCCCCAGCCACGCCCCTGCCACCAACACGAAATCAGCCATGGCCGGGACCCTAGCGACACCCTGCGACAGCGCTGACACGTCAGGACAGGTGCGTGCCTGGGCCGATGACCGCGAATGGTCAGGCGGTGGCGTCGAGCCCGGCAGCGATCTGCGTCGGCAGGGGATAGCTTCGTTCGACCGGCAGATGGTCCATGGCCGCTCGCACGTCCCGTGCCCGCACCAGTTCCCGTACGCGCTCGACAGTGGGGGTGATGTCCGTGACGCTGACCGTCCAGCCGTCGACGTACCGGGCGACAGCTTCGCCGGACAGTCCGACCTGCAACGACCGGTAGGGCAACGCGCTCAGGTGCAATGTCCGTTCCGGATCCCACTGCACCCGTACCGGGCTGGCCTTGAGTTGCCGCGACCATGTCGCCCGATCACCGTGCAGGCCCTGGTCGTAGTGACTCAGACAGGCCCGCGCCAGCGCCCACTCGAAGCCCTCCCGCGTGATGTCGATGGACAGCACGCGCTCCTGCCCAGGCTTGGTGGCCCAACCACAGCGGTACATCATCCACAGGAACGACGGCTTGATCCAGGTCATCCGGTCACGCTTGAAGGGGGCCACGAAGCGACCAGCGGCCACCGCCGGCAGCGCGATCTCCGCTGGGTACGCCTGGTACACGGTGATCGTGTCGGCAGAGAAACGAGCACGGATCTGACGGGCAGGAACGGACACCCTGCGATCTTGACCCATCCGACCGCACCCTCTCCACCGAAATTTCGCGCCCCAGGATGGGGGAAACCCGGTGCGGATCGGCGGCTGCCGGACTCAGCACTCAGACGTGGTCCCGGGCGGGCGGCCCGATCTCGACGGGCATCCGGTAGATCCGGGCCGGGTAGTCGACGGCCGCGACGCCGCCGTTGAGCCCAGCGGTCAGGTGCAGTTGGGCCGCCGGCATCCAGAGCCGGGCATCGGCGTCGAGCCACATCGCGTCCACCCAGGCCAGTCGGGGGTCGGCGACGAGCGTCCGTACGCTGCGGTCGGGTGCGAGGACGAGGACACGCCGCCGTTCCAGGTCGCTGAGATAGATGGTGCCGGTGGCGTCGATGGCCGTGCCGCCGGTGCTGGGTGTGTCACACCAGCGTTCGACAGCCTGGGCCAGCTCGTCGGGGGACACCGACGGGTCGTCCAACCACCGGGTGGCGACCCGGGACATTCCGCCGGAGGCCGGCTGGTAGTAGAGCCAGCGACCGTCCGGCGACACCTCCAACTGGTCCAGGTGCAGGCGTACCTCGGCGCCGTCCGGGTCACGCAGCACGCGACCGTCGGCGACCACCGGGCCGCCCGTCGTGCTCGGATGCCCGTCCAGCACCCGCCTCGATTGACCCGAGTCGAGATCGAGCACGATGAGGCCCGCCGCCCCGGCGTCGCTGACATACGCCACCCGGCCGTTGAAGCGGACGTCGTCGACGTAGCTGCCCGGGTGCACCGCCTCGTCGAGGTGGTAGACCCGCTCCACGCGGTCGTCGTCCGGGTCGACAACGATCAGCCGAGCGCCGCCCGGCACCTGCGCGCCGCCGATCCGCGGCGAACCCGAGTCGACGATCCACAACCGGCCGTCCGGGCCGGCGCGCAACCCGTTGACGTGCACGAACGCCCCGTCCGGCGGCTGGTCGGGACGGTTCCAGGCGACATCGGGGTACGGGACACGACGCCCGTCCGGCAGCGCCTCCGCCACCTGCACGCCGGGCCGATCCGCCGACGGGTAGCTCAGGAACACCCGCCCCCGCACAGTGGTCACGCCTGTGCACACCCGGTCTTCCTGGAACACCGGCGTCAAACGGTGGTCCTGTTCGGTGGGCAGCGACAACATCGCGCGGTATCCCCGCAGCGTGCCGGCCGAAACCGCCGGTTGAAGCCGCCGCCGTGCTCAGCGCATCTGCGGTGCCGGGGGGCCGACCCGGGCGGCGAGCCGCTTCGGAGCCATCACGCAGTAACTCTCGGCGAGCAACTCACCCACCTCCTCCCAATCGGTGTTGTCGTCCAGGACCATGCCCACCACGGTCGGGCTCCAGTCCGGTTTGTAGAAGGGGTGCCCGGTGGCGAGGAGCCCGGCGATCTCGTCGAGTGGCGACCGGAAGGTCAGCAGGCAGGCGGGCTGGTCGAGTGCGGCGGCCCGTGCGTGCACCGGCTGGCGATCGGGGTCGACGGTGAGCACGTGGGCGATGGTCCGCTTGCGAATCCGCCAGCGGGTGCCCACCCAGGCAGGCTCCTCGTAGGTCTCCGGCAGGCCGAGACAGATCGGCCGTAGCCGGTCGAGGACCTCGGGCGGAACGTCTCCGGGTGCGGTCACGGGCAACGACGCTAGCCGTACGGTGTGACAAGTTCCGCTCGTCGAACCCCACCCCGCCCGGTGGTGCGCGCCCTGCCGATCCGCCAGGATGGGCCGGGGCGACAGTGGGCCGTCGCCTTGGCCCGACCAGCCGCCCGTGCCCGCTGAGGAGTGCCGTGCCGTCCACCCTGCTCTCCCGCCGTGACCTCGACTTCCTGCTGCACGAGTGGCTGCGGGTGTCCGAGCTCGTCGAGCGCCCCCGCTACGCCGAGCACTCCCGGGAGACCTTCGACGACGCCCTGGATCTCGCCGAACAGGTGGCCACCGAGCAGTTCGCCCCGCACAACCGCGCCGCCGACCTGGCCGAGCCCACCTTCGACGGGCAGCGGGTGCGGCTGATCCCGCAGATCCGTGCCGCGTTGGACAGCTTCGCCGAGACGGGCCTGCTCACCGCCGGGCTGGACGCCAGTGTCGGTGGCCTGCAACTGCCGCACGCCGTCGCGGCGGCGTGCTTCACCT
Organism: Micromonospora sp. NPDC047753; assembly: GCF_040642735.1. Taxonomy (NCBI): domain Bacteria; kingdom Bacillati; phylum Actinomycetota; class Actinomycetes; order Micromonosporales; family Micromonosporaceae; genus Micromonospora; species Micromonospora sp. NPDC047753. The sequence continues at coordinate 19,238 of NZ_JBEYSL010000061.1, forward strand.
GGTTCCAGGCTGCCAACGTGGCCACCTCGGCGTACCCGTTCCTCACCCTGGGCAACGCCAACCTGCTGCTGGCCCACGGCAGCCCCGAGCAGGTGGACACCTACGTCCGGCCGATGCTGGACGGCCGATTCTTCGGCACCATGTGCCTGTCCGAGCCGCACGCCGGCAGCTCGCTGGCCGACATCACCACCCGCGCCGAGCCGCAGGCGGACGGCACGTACCGGCTGCACGGCACCAAGATGTGGATCTCCGGTGGTGACCACGAGTTGGCCGAGAACATCGTCCACCTGGTGCTGGCGCGCATCCCGGGCGCGCCGCCCGGGGTCAAGGGCATCTCGCTGTTCATCGTGCCGAAGGTGCTGGTCGGCCCGGACGGGACGCTCGGTGAGCGCAACGACGTGGCGCTGGCCGGGTTGAACCACAAGATGGGGTTCCGGGGCACCACCAACACCCTGCTCAGCTTCGGCGACGGCGCGCACACTCCGGCCGGCCGCGCCGGAGCGGTGGGTCACCTGGTCGGCGCGCCGCACCAGGGTCTGGCGCAGATGTTCCACATGATGAACGAGGCCCGGATCGGGGTCGGGGCGGGCGCCACCGCGCTGGGTTACACCGGCTATCTGAAGAGCCTGGCGTACGCGAAGGAGAGGCCGCAGGGCCGGCCGGTCGGCGCGAAGGACCCGGCCGCCGCGCAGGTGCCGATCATCGACCACCCTGACGTACGACGGATGCTGCTGGCCCAGAAGAGCTACGTGGAGGGGGCGCTGGCGCTGGTGCTCTACTGCGCCCGGTTGCTCGACGAGCAGAGGACCGCACCGGCCGAGGCCGACCGCGAGCGCGCGCACCTGCTGCTGGACGTGCTCACCCCGATCACCAAGAGTTGGCCGTCACAGTGGTGCCTGGCGGCCAACGACCTGGCGATCCAGGTGCTCGGGGGCGCCGGCTACACCCGCGACCACGACGTGGAGCAGCACTACCGGGACAACCGGCTCAACCCGATCCACGAGGGCACCCACGGCATCCAGGCACTGGATCTGCTGGGGCGCAAAATGGTCATGCAGGGCGGCGCAGGTCTCACCCTGCTGACCACCACGATCGGTGACACGGTCGAGCGGGCCCGCAAGGTCGGGGGAGAGGCGTCCGAGCTGGCCGAGCGGCTGGCCGCCGCGGTGGACCGGGTCACCGCTGTCACCCGTCGACTGTGGGCTGACGGTGACCCGGTGCTCGCGCTGGCCAACGCCAGCGCCTACCTGGAGGCCGTCGGGCACGTGGTGATCGCGTGGATGTGGCTGGAGCA
>NZ_JBEYSL010000062.1:0-19812 GCF_040642735.1 Micromonospora sp. NPDC047753
GGTGCCGCAGGGCATCAGCGACTTCTCCACCTGGCGAGAGGTGACAACGGTCTACCACGAGGGCGTGCCGGGTCACCATCTCCAGGTGCCGGTGCCCGTGGTCGGGACACCGGCACGGCCACGCTGGCGGGTTGGCCGGCGCACTCCCGGGTCGGCCACCCGGGGCTGGCGGTCAACCATCGCCGGGGCCGTCGCCGTCGCCCCAACCGAGGCCACCCGGGCCCGGGGCGTGGTGGAAACCGGGATGGTCGGTGACGTCGACGCAGCGCTCCCCGTCCGGGCCGACCGCCCCGCAGAACAGCCGCTCGGCCCGCTGCCAGGCGTCCGCCGGTGACAGGGCCGCCGCACCGAGTGCCACCTCCGACCGCAGCAGGCTCAGCGCCTCCGCGTACGCCACCGCCAGCTCGCGCGCCTCGGCCGGGCCGGGCGCGGTGAAGCCCAGGTGCACAGTGAAGAACCGATGCGGACGGGTGGACCGCCGAGGCGGCCCGATCAGGGACCGCCCGTCGCGGCCTCCGCCCAGTGCCCCGGCCACTCGCCGCTGCCGCCAGTGCGGCGCTCTGTTGTCGCGCATCCGCCCTCCCCGTGCTCGTTTCACCAGCAAACCAGGTTCCGCCGTCCCTGGGAGGGGCCAGCCGAGCGGGGTTCAGCGGCGACGACGGGGGTAAGCGCAGCGCCAAACGCGACCAGCCCACCTGCGCGTGAGGAGACCCGATGGCGACCATGCCGGCCGACCGCAGCCCGGACAGCACCCTCGCGCTGCTCCGCGCCGGTTACCGGTTCATCGGCGAGCGCTGCGAGCGGTACGGCAGCGACGTCTTCGAGACCCGAATCCTGCTCACCCCGACCATCTGCCTGCGTGGCCGGCCGGCGGCGGAGTTGTTCTACGACGACGACCGCTTCCAGCGCGCCACCGCCATGCCGCTGCGCGTGCAGCGGACCCTGACCGGGAGGGGTGGGGTGCAGGGGCTGGACGGGCCGGAGCACGTCGACCGCAAGGCCATGTTCATGTCGATCATGACGCCGGCGGCGATCCAGCGGCTCGGTCAGCTCTTCGACGACGAGTGGCGGACCCGGGTCGCCGCCTGGGAGCGCGCCGGTCCGGTGTCGCTCTACGACGAGCTGGGTCGGCTGCTGACCCGGGTGGTCTGCGCCTGGGCCGGGATTCCGCTGCCCGCGTCACAGGTCGAACGCCGCGCCGTCGAGCTGCACGCCATGATCGAGGCCCCGGCGGTGATGGGACCCCGACACTGGCGGGGACGGATCGCCCGGTACCGCACCGAACGCTGGCTCGCCGACCTCGTCGAACGGACCCGGGTCGGTTTCGCCCCGGCGCCGGCCGGCAGCGCCCTGGCCGTGATCGCCGAACACCGGGACGGGCGCGGCAACCTCCTGCCCCGGCGGATCGCTGCGGTGGAGCTGCTCAACGTGCTGCGCCCGGTGGTCGCCGTCGACCAGTACATGACCTTCGCCGCGCTCGCCCTGCACGACCATCCGGGATGGCGGGAACGGGTCCGCGACGACGACGAGTCCACCGAGCGTTTCGTCCAGGAGGTACGCCGTTACTACCCGTTCTTTCCGATGGCGGCGGCCCGGGTCCGGCGGTCCTTCGACTGGCAGGGCCACCACTTCCCGAAGGGTCGACGTGTGCTGCTCGACCTCTACGGCACCAACCACCACCCGACGCTCTGGCCACAACCGGAGCTGTTCCGCCCGGAGCGGTTCGCCGGCCGCCGGGTGGACCCGTTCGAGCTGATCCCGCAGGGCGGTGGCGACCACTGGGCCGGACACCGCTGCGCCGGCGAGTGGATCACCATCGACCTGATGAAGCGGGCGGTCACCAACCTGACCACCACCATGCGCTACGACGTGCCGGTCCAGAACCTGGCCCTGGATCTGCACCGGATGCCCGCGCTGCCGCCCCTCGGGCTGACCCTCACCAACGTCCGCCATTCCTCCCGAACGGACGATGATCGTGCGTGGTCGAGGTGACGACGTGAAACGGCGGACCGAAGCCCCACCGACCCGCCTACCGATGACGTACGTGCTGCCGCTGCGCTGGCACACCGACACCGGCCTGACCGAGCTGACCGACTACCTGCGCTGGCTGGGTGACCGGGTGGAGGTGCTCGTGGTCGACGGCTCGCCTCCGCCTGTCTTCGCCCGACACGCCGAGGCGTGGCGAGGGCTGGTCCGGCACCTTCCACCGGATCCGGGTGAGCGTGGGCTCAACGGCAAGGTGCTGGGCGTACACACCGGCGTCCGCGCGGCCGGCCACCAGCACGTGGTGATCGCCGACGACGACGTCCGGTACGACGGGTCCGCGCTGACCGCGGTACACCGGCTGCTGGACCGGGCCGACCTGGTACGACCGCAGAACTACTTCGACCCGCTGCCCTGGCACGCCTGGTGGGACACCGGCCGCACCCTGCTCAACCGGGCGCTCGGGGCGGACTACCCGGGCACCCTCGCCGTGCGGCGCAGCACCTTCCTCGCCATGGGCGGGTACGACCCGGACGTGCTCTTCGAGAACCTGGAGCTGATCCGCACGGTGCGCGGGTACGGCGGCACCGAGGCGACTCCGGCCTGGTTGTACGTCCGCCGACTGCCTCCGGACGCCGCGCATTTCCGTGGTCAACGAGTGCGTCAGGCGTACGACGATCTGGCTCAGCCGGCTCGCCTGCTGACCGCGCTCGCGGTGCTCCCGGCGGTGGCGGTCGCGTCGCGCCGCCCCAGGCTGTTGCTCGGCGCGGTGGCCGGTGTCGTCGCCCTGGCCGAGACGGGTCGCCGCCGCGCCGGCGGCACCCGGGTGTTCCCGCCGGGCACGGCGCTGGCGGCCCCACTCTGGCTGCTGGAACGTGGTGTGTGCGGCTGGCTGGCGGTCACCCGACGCCTCCTGCTGGGCGGCGTCCGCTACGGCGACACCCGAATCCGCCGAGCCGCCAACCCCGCCCCGCGCAACCCACCGCTCCCCGCGATCTTGCACTTCCGGTTGGGACATTACCGCCGGTAGACGCACAGAACTCCAGCCGAAACCGCAAGATCGGCGCTGACCTCAACGCGACAGCTCGCGGGCACCCGAGGGTGACCGCGAGCTGTCGTGCTGGTGAGGGGGTGTTTCAGGGAGTGGCGTGGTCCTTGACCTGGTGGGCGGCGGACTTCGTGTCGTCCTTGACCGCGTGCACGGCGTCCTGAGCGGTGGACTTCACCGACTCGGCGGCCTGCTGGGCCGGCTCGCGCAGCTCGCTGGCCACCTCGCTCAGCTTCTCCTTCACCGCCCCGCTGTGCTCGCTGACCTTGGCCTTCACCTGGGCGGCGGCCTCCTGCTCGCGGCGGGAGGCCGGGATCAGGGACGAGGCCAGCCAGCCGACCCCGAACGCGATCAGGCCGGCGGCGAGAGGGTTGCCCTGGGACTTCTGCCGGATCACCCGCGGCGCGCTGTGCGCGGCGTCGCTGACAGTGGTCGCCGCCGAGTGCGCGGCGTCGCTGACGCTGGAGGCCGCCGACGAGGCGCGGTCACCCACCGAGTGGGCGGCCTGGCCGGTGCCGTGGCCGAGGTCAGACGCGGTTCCCATGACCTTGTCCCTCACATTCTGCAGAGCGGAACGGGCCCGCTGCTTGCGGTCGTCGACAATGCGGCTCGGGCTGACCTTGTACGCCAGCGCGTCCACGTCGGAGCTGAGACTGTTACGGGTGGCTTCGATCTCCCGGCGGATCTGATCGGGATCGGTGCTCATCGGGTGACTCCCTCCGGGTGCGGCTTGAGCGCGTCAGGGATCCGCTGCACGCTGTCGTTCGTCTGCTTGAGCCCGCGTACGTGCTGGGCGTTCTTCTTGGCCATCGAGTAGAGGACCGCGGCGACCACTGCCCAGATCACGGCCACGATCAGCGCGGCCAGGCCGGAGTCCATGACGTTGTCCAGGAACTGCCAGACGGCGATGGACACGAACAGGGCCACCATGTAGCCACCGAAGCCGGCACCGCCGAAGAGGCCTGCGGCCTTGCCGGCCTTCTTGCCCTCCTGCCGGATCTCGGCCTTGGCCAGCTCGACCTCCTGACGCATCAGCGTCGACAGGTCGGTGGTGACCTGACGCATCAGGTCACCCAGCGAGCTGCTCTTCACCTCCGAGGCGGTGTGTGGGGCACCCGCGTCGGGGTGGTAACCGGAGTCCAGTCCGGACCCCTGCGTCGGCATGCTCATGCCGTCGCCTCCCTTCGGATGACTCGGCGGCTCACGGGCGGGGGCTGCCGCTGGACGGCACGCCCGGCAGCGGGTCGGTCTGGGTCACCGGCGGCAGCGGCTGACCGGTGCCGGAGTGCTCCGGGTGGTCGCCCCGAGTGGGCTCGGCGTAGTCACCGGGCGCCGAGTCGGCGTAGGTACCGGGCGTCTGGTCGGCGTAGCCACCGGACGTCGGCGGGGTGTGCGTACCGGGGGTCGGGTCGAGGTAGCCGCCCGGCGGGACGGCGTCCGGCACCGCGCGGGGCGCGGGCGGCGGCGTCGGGATCACAGCGGTCTGCTCCGGGTCGTACGCCCCGGCGCCCCGGAAGTTCGAGGAACCGTTGCCGGAGTCGTCGCCGGCAGCCGAGGTGCCACGGGTCAGCCGGCCGGCCAGCACACCGAGCACCGCCGCGCCGACCAGGAAGGTGCCCGGGTTACGCCGCGCGTAGTCGCGTACCTCGGTGATCAGGTCACCGGGCTCACGCTCCTCGAGCCAGCCGGCGACGCCGTGCACCCGGTCGGCGGCCTGGCGGGCGAGCTCGCTCACCGGGCCGGCCTGGCCACCCTGCTCGGCCATCGAGCGCATCTCGTCGGCCAGCGAACGCAACCCGCCGGCAGCCCGGCGCTGCTGCTCACCGGTCTGGCTGGCCAGCTGACTGCGGGCCTCGCCGTACAGGTTGCGGGCCTGCCGGGCCGCCTCACGGCCGACCTCGGTGCCCTGCTCCTTGGCGGTCTGGGCGACCGCACCACCAGCCTGCGCGGCCTCCGACCCGACCTGGCGCGCCTGGTCGCGGACGCCACCGCCGTTGGTCGACTGCTGCCCGTACGTGGAAGACGTAGGTGAAAGATCGTAAGTCATGATTTCCCTTCCGCTCAGAAAGTCGTCGCGGTTGTGCTGGGGGGATGCGGCCCGTTGCCGCGGCCGCTGACCATTGACCTACCCTGCGTTTCGGCTTCCATACCTCTTCGTGCATTTATCTGCGCGGCCCCCTGGTTGGTCTTCAAAATGGAGGATCGTCGGGCTGCGTCACGTCGCCGCTGCGGACAGTGAGGTTCGCGAGATCGGCAGATCCACGGAGGGGGCAGCGATGGCACGAGACGCACGAGGCGGCCGAGCGGCCGGTCCCCGACCCCGGGTCCAGCTGGCCGCGCTGGTGGTGGCCGGGGTCTTCCTGCTGATCGGCGTCCTCGGCTTCATCCCCGGCATCACCACCGACTACGGCGAGCTGAGGTTCGCCGGGCACCACTCGGACGCCCACCTGCTCGGGCTGTTCCAGGTGTCGATCCTGCACAACGTGGTGCATCTGCTCTTCGGGCTGGTCGGCCTGGTGCTGGCCCGAAGCGTCGCCGGTGCCCGCGTCTTCCTGGCCGCCGGTGGCGCGGTCTACCTCGCTCTCTGGCTGTACGGCCTGGCGATCGAGGCGGTCAACCCGGAGGGCGGAGCGAACATCCTGCCGGTCAACGACGCCGACAACTGGCTGCACCTGGCGCTCGGCTTCGGGATGCTCGCGCTCGGGCTGCTGCTGTCGAACCAGGCCGGCACCGGCGGACGCCTGGACAACCCCGCCAACCGGCACTGACCTGGGTTTCGGTGCAGCGGGGTTCGGCCGGGCCGAAGCCGGTGACCGTCGAGCACGCCAGCAGCGGCGACGCGGCCGTCAGGCCGCGACCGGCAACCGCTTGGCGAAACAGACGCTGTACGGGTTGCCCACGTACTCGCCGTACACCGGGATCTGCTGGTAGCCACACGCGGAGTACAGAGCGATCGCGGCCGGCAGGTAGGTGCCCGTCTCCAGGCAGACCACCGACTGCCCCTGCCGGAACGCGCACTCCTCCAGCGCGGCGAGCAAGTGACGACCGATCCCCCGCCCCCGGAACGCGGGCCGGACGTACATCCGCTTGACCTCGCCGGTCTCGGCATCAAGTGCCTGGAGCCCGCCGCAGGCGACCGCCCGACCGTTCAGCACCACCGCCAGGTAGTGGACGTCGTCATGGGGGACGAAGACCTGCCCGTCCAACCCGCCATCGGCCTCGCGCAGCTCACGCTGCTGCGCGATGACCATGGCGGCGATCTCCGGATCGGTGGCAGGCCGGGACTCGATCAGCATCACCCCACGCTAGGACGCGTGGATTTCGCGGAGGTTTCCGGAAATCAACCCCACCACGGAGCGCAACGAAACTACTCGGCGTCGTCCTCGTCGTCGATGTCATCGTCGATGTCGTCGTCGGAGAGGTCCGCGCCCACCTCATCCTCCGGCCGCACGCGGCGAGCCTTCCGGGCGGCGAGCCGATCCGCGGCGGAGGCCCGGTTCGACTTCTCCTCCAGGCGGACGTCGGTGCCCCGGTTACCGGGCACGAACTCCACGCCGGCGAAGAGCGTCGGCTGCCAGTCGAACTCGCGCGCGCCGATCCGGACCAGATCACCGGGCTGCGCGCCGGCCTTGGCCAGCTTGTCCTCCACCCCGAGCCGGGCCAGCCGGTCAGCCAGGTAGCCGACCGCCTCGTCGTTGTCGAAGTTGGTCTGCTTGACCCAACGCTCCGGCCGCACACCGCGCACCGTGAACGAGCCGTCCGCCTCGGCCGTGATGGTGAAACCGTCGTCGTCCACCGCGATCGGGCGGATGACGATCCGGGTCGGCTCGGCCGGCGGAGCGGCCTTACGCTCCGCGTCGACCAGCTCGGCCATCGCGTAGGTCAACTCCTTGAGCCCTTCCCGGGTGGCCGCGGAGACCTCGAACACCTGGTAACCGCGCTCCTCCAGGTCGGGGCGCACGATCTCGGCGAGGTCGCGACCGTCCGGCACGTCGACCTTGTTGACGGCGACCAGACGTGGGCGGTCGGCCAGGCCGCCGTACTGGCTCAGCTCCGCCTCGATGGCGTCGATGTCGGCCACCGGGTCGCGGCCGGGCTCCAGGGTCGCCGAGTCGATGACGTGCACCAGCACCGCGCAGCGCTCGATGTGCCGCAGGAACTCCAGGCCGAGGCCCTTACCGGTGGCCGCGCCGGGGATCAGGCCCGGCACGTCCGCGACGGTGAAGGTGTGGTTGTCCATCCGGACCACGCCGAGGTTGGGCACCAGCGTGGTGAACGGGTAGTCGGCGATCTTCGGCTTCGCGGCGGAGATCACCGAGATCAGCGACGACTTGCCGGCGGACGGGAAGCCCACCAGGCCCACATCGGCGACGCTCTTCAGCTCCAGCACGATGTCCAGTTGGTCGCCGGGCTCCCCCAGCTCGGCGAAGCCGGGCGCCTTGCGCTTGGCGTTGGCCAGCGAGGCGTTGCCCCGCCCGCCGCGCCCACCACGGGCGACCTCGAAGGTGGTGCCGGCGCCGACCATGTCGGCCAGCACCGTGCCGTCGGAGGTCTGCACCACTGTGCCGTTGGGCACCTTGAGCACCAGGTTGCGGCCGTTGGCCCCGTCCCGGTTCGAGCCAGCGCCGCCCTTGCCGTTGTCGGCCTTGACGTGCGGGTGGAAGTGGAAGTCGAGCAGCGTGGTCACCTGCGGGTCGACCACCAGGGACACGCTGCCCCCGTGCCCACCGTTGCCGCCGTCCGGTCCACCGAAGGGCTTGAACTTCTCGCGGTGGATCGAGACACAACCGTGCCCGCCATCGCCGGCCTGCAGATGCAGAACGACCCGGTCAACGAACGTTGCCACGGCGTCAATCCTTCCAGCGAGGTCCAACCTCGCACTACGCGAAAAAGGCTAAGCGGGCCGGGACCCGGAGGTCCGCGGCCCGCTTGAGCGAAGAGAACTACTGCTGCGGAACGATGCTGACGGTCTTGCGACCGCGCTTGGTGCCGAACAGGACCGCACCGGCGGACAGCGCGAACAGCGTGTCGTCGCCGCCACGGCCGACCAGGTCACCGGGGTGGAACTTGGTGCCACGCTGCCGGATGATGATCTCACCGGCGCTGACGACCTGACCACCGAAGCGCTTCACGCCGAGTCGCTGGGCCGCGGAGTCACGACCGTTACGCGAGCTGGACGCACCCTTTTTGTGAGCCATTGGAGGACGACCTACTTCCCGCTGGAGATGCCGGTCACCTTGACCTGGGTCAACGGCTGACGGTGACCCTGGCGCTTGTGGTAGCCAGTCTTGTTCTTGAACTTGTGGATCCGGATCTTCGGGCCCTTGGTGTGCGCGGCGATTTCGCCGGACACCGCGACCTCGGCAAGCTTCGCCGCGTCGGTCACCAGGTCGTCACCGTCGACGAGGAGCACCGCGGTGAGCTTCACCGCGTCACCGGGGGCACCGGTGAGCTTCTCGACCTCGATCACGTCGCCCTCGGCGACCTTGTACTGCTTGCCGCCGGTCTTGACGATCGCGTACATCGGAGGCGGACTCCCTGTCGTTGAGGCTGCTGGCGGTCGTTCCCGCAGCGGCTCGCCGGGTAGCAGTGCACGGCGGCGCGGGCACACGGGAACTCGGCACACCAAAGGTGGGCCGCAGGCAAGAGTACGCCATCGCTGGCCCGGACCCCAAACCGGCCCGCCCTGGTCAGCGCGCGCAGAGCTGGTCGAGGCGCTGCTGGAGCCGGTCGAGTTCGGTCTCGTCGATCGACTCGACGTCGGCACCGAGTGCCGAAACCTCGGTGCCGAGGTCGGTGAGCAGCGTCTTGAGCTGCGGATCGTCGGTCCGCTCCGACTGCTCCCGCAGTACGGTCCGCCAGCCCGCCAGCGCCCCCTCGGCCCGGCCCCGGGCGGCCTCGGCGGTGCGGCTGTCCCCGGCGCCCACCGCCGCGAGCATCCGACCGAGCTCAGCCACGTACGTCCGGGCGGCAGTGGTGCTGGCCTCCTGTGTGGCGGCGCACACCTGCGTGGCGTTGCCGCCCGCCACACCACCGCTGGCCGGCATGCCGGTCGGGCCCCCCGGGGTGCCAGCGACCGCCGAGCCGGCGTCCTCGGCGGTCCCACCGGTGGAGCAGCCGGCCGCGACGGAGAGCATGGTGAGCAGCGCGGTGACCGCGAGCAGACGGCGCATCTTCTTCTCCTGACCGGGACAGCCGACCGAGGACCGGGTGGCCACAACGGCGAGGTCCCTCCCCCGTCACTTTGCCGGGAGAGGGACCTCGTCAAACACGTGGCCGGTCAGGCGCTCAGGGGCGGGTCCGCCGACGGGCGCCACCGCGACGCGACCGGCGACGGCCGCCACCGCCCTCGGCGCTTTCCTCGTCGCCCTCAGCGTCGGCGAGCGCGTCCGGGTCGTCCGCCGCGGCCAACCGAGCCGACTCACCCTGCTGAGCGTCGGAGATCGCCGGTGCGGCGGCGGTGTCCGACTCGTAGCGGGACAGGTCGTAGCCCATGGTGTCCTGGTAGTCGGCGTCCGGCTCGGCCGTGGTGTCGGTGTCGACGACCTCGACAGCGGTCCGCTCGGCCGCGGCCGGGGCGTTCTTGCGCGCCCGGCGACGGGACGAGGGGGCACCCTGCTCGGCCGCCGGAGCGGGAGCCACCGCTGAGGCGACCGCCTTGACCTTCTCCCCCGCGCCAACGGGACGCGGCTTCTCCGGCACCGGCTCGGTGTGGATGATGACGCCCCGGCCCTTGCAGCACTCGCAGGTCTCGCTGAACGCCTCCAGCAGGCCCGCGCCGATCCGCTTACGAGTCATCTGCACCAGGCCGAGCGACGTGATCTCGGTGACCTGGTGCTTGGTGCGGTCCCGACCCAGGCACTCAGTGAGTCGGCGCAGCACCAGCTCACGGTTCGACTCCAGCACCATGTCGATGAAGTCGATCACCACGATGCCGCCGATGTCCCGCAGCCGGAGCTGACGGACGATCTCCTCCGCCGCCTCCAGGTTGTTACGGGTGACGGTCTCCTCCAGGTTGCCCCCGGAGCCGGTGTACTTGCCGGTGTTGACGTCGACGACAGTCATCGCCTCGGTACGGTCGATCACCAGCGAGCCGCCGGAGGGCAGGAAGACCTTGCGGTCCAGGCCCTTGATGATCTGCTCGTCGATCCGGTACTCGGCGAAGACGTCGCTCGTGCCGACGTGCCGGCGCACCCGGTCGACCAGGTCCGGGGAGACGTGCGACAGGTACGACTCGACCATGTCGTACGACTGCTCGCCCTCGATCACGAGCTCGCGGAAGTCTTCGTTGAACAGGTCCCGGACCACCCGGATGACCAGGTCGGGCTCCCCGTAGAGCAGCACCGGAGCGCCACCCTCGGCAGCCTTGGCCTGGATGTCCTCCCACTGCGCCTGGAGCCGCTTGACGTCGCGGGCCAACTCGTCCTCGGTGGCGCCCTCGGCGGCCGTCCGGACGATCACGCCCGCGCCGTCCGGGACCAGCTTCTTGAGCACGTCCCGCAGCCGCTTGCGCTCGTTGTCCGGCAGCTTGCGGCTGATCCCGGAGGCGTTGCCGTTGGGCACGTAGACCAGGTGCCGGCCCGAGAGGGCGATGTGGCTGGTCAGCCGTGCGCCCTTGTGCCCGATCGGGTCCTTGGTGACCTGGACCAGCACCGAGTCGCCGGAGCGCAGCGCCTGCTCGATCGAGCGGGCCCGCCCCTCCAACCCGGAGGTGTCCCAGTTGACCTCGCCGGCGTACAGCACGGCGTTGCGGCCCCGACCGACGTCGACGAACGCGGCCTCCATGCTCGGCAGCACGTTCTGCACCTTGCCGAGATACACGTTGCCGGCCATCGTCCCGGAGGAATTGCGGGTGACGTAGTGCTCGACCAGCACGCCGTCCTCCAGGACGGCGATCTGGGTGCGGTCACCGCGCTGGCGGACCGCCATCACCCGGTCGACGGCCTCGCGGCGCGCCAGGAACTCCGACTCGCTGAGGATCGGCGGGCGGGTACGGCGCTGCTCCCGACCGTCCCGGCGGCGCTGGCGCTTGGCCTCCAGCCGGGTCGAGCCGGACACACCCTGCACCTCGTCGACGGTCCGACGCGGCTCGCGGATCTTCACCACGGTCGGCACGCCGTCGTCCGCCGCACCCTCGGTGTCACCGGCGCCACGACGGCGGCGGCGACGACGACGACGGGTCAGACCGTCCCCGCCCTCGGACTCCTCGTCCTCGTCGCCCTCGGCTTCGACCTCGGCGGTCTCTTCCTCGTCGGCCTGCGCCGCCTCCTCGGACTCCTCGTCCTCGGCGTCGTCGGCTCCGCCCTTGCCCCGGCCACGGCCCCGGCGACCACGTCGGCGGCGGCGGCGCGCGGCGGCGCTGTCCTCGTCGTCCTCATCCGCCTCGGCGGCCTCGTCGGCCTCCTCGGTCGGCTCCTCTTCGGCTTCGACGGCCTCGATCGGCTCCACCGGCTCGGCCTCACGGCGACCACGCCGGCGGCGGCGGGACGGCTCGGCGGCTTCCTCGACGGCCGGCTCCTCGGTCACCGCGGCGGGCTCCACCGGTCGGGTCACCGGCACGGCGTCCGGCTGGGGTGCCATGAAGAGCACGGTGGGCGCGGAGAGCGCAGCGCGCCGACGACGGGTACGCGGCTGCTCCGGCTCGATCTCGGCCGGCTCGTTCGGCTCATCCGTCACACCGGAGACGGCCACACCCGGTGGCACCTCGCCGGAGCGGTCCTGCGCACCGCTGCTCCAGGCCAGCTCGGCAGCGGACGTGCTCGGGAGGGCCGGGGAGTCGTTCAACTCGGCCTCGGCCTCGCGCAGGTCGGACTCCGCCGGTTCCTCGGTGACGTCCGGCTCCTCGACGACCGGCTCCTCGACCGCGAGCGGCTCGTCGGCCGCGGCCGGCTGCTCGGCGGCGGGCGGCTCCTCGACGGCCGCCGGCGTGGCCTTCTTGCGCCGGGTACGGGTCACCTTGACCGGCGGCACCACCTCGGCCGAGGCCGCCTCCGCAGCGGCGGCGACCAGCGGCTCCTCGGCGGTCGTCTCGACGGGGGTGGCCTTGCGGCGACGCCGGGGGGTCTTCGGTGCGACGTCCAGGTCGCCGGAGATCGGGGCGAAGACCTCCGCCTGCGGCGACTCGACGTTGCCGGCGCCACCGGTGGGCGCCTCGATCGGGGCGTCGGTCTGCTCCGGCTGGTTGAGCGGGGCGGCCCGACGACGGGTCGCCCGGGTGCGCCGCACCGGCGCGGCGGGTTCGGCGGCTTCAGCGGAAGCGCTCTCCGCGCCGGCCGGTTCCACCGAGGCCGAACCGACAGCCGTGGTGGGGGTATCGACGGCGCCGCCGTCGGCCGTGGTGTTCTGGTCGGCGTTTGCACCGGCCGGCTGTGAACCGGCCCGTTCGCCGCCCTCGGGCTCGTTCTCGAGCATGGACGTTCTCCAGTTCTGGCTAGCCCGGGCGCGGGTGAGCGCTGCCACGCAGGGTCGCCGCAAAAGTGTTTCCGCCGGGCGCGCGTGGTGCGCGACCGCCGAAGTCTGCCTGCCAGAACACCGACCGTCGGTCAGTGCCCAACGATGGCTGCCCCGTCGCGGTCCGCATCCAACGGATCCACGATCGCACCCTGCGCGGTCAACGTGCCCTGAGCCAGCCGTGTCACCCTCGGCGAAACCGGCGGCTCCAGGTCGGCCACCACGCGGAGGCCGGAAAGGACGTCATCGGGCCGTACGGACGGGGTGACCTGCCGCACGACCAGTTCGAGTATCGCACACGGTACGGCCGGCGCCCCGGAAGGCGTCGGCGTCGGCAGTTGGACATCGATCGCCATCACGGCGGCGCGGGCGTCGAAAGTACGTCGACCCTGCTTGGTCATCCGCTCGACCAGCACCTCCTCGGCCGCGACGAAGGCGTCCACGGCGTCGCGCAGCACCGCCGTGTCGACCTCAGGCAACTCGATGTGCCAGTGCGACGCCTCGATCCGGTCCGGCAGGTTGCCCCCTTCGGCGATCACGGCGTCCAGGACGTCCAGCCCCGGCGAGAGCGCGGCGTCCAACGCGGCGCGCAACGCCTCCGGGTCGACCGCCGCCTGAAGGGCGATTTCCAGGTACTCCGCCTCGCTCGCCACCCCGGTCGGGGCGGCGCTGGCGTAGGAGATCTTCGGGTGCGGGTGGAAACCCTGGGAGAAGGCGACCGGCACAGCCGCCCGGCGTAGCGCGCGCTCGAACGCCCGGGCGAAGTCCCGGTGCGAGGTGAATCGCAGCGGCCCGCGTTTGGCGTACCGGATGCGGACGCGCTGGACGACCGGTGCCTGGCCGCCCTCGGGTTGAGGCTTTTTGGCGATCGTGGGCTCCTCGGGTGTACCTGCGTGTCCGCCCATCCTGGCGCAGGGCTCGTGACGGTACGCAGCCGGGGCGGCCGAAACGCCCTGGCGGGCGGCCGCAAACCGGTCGCCGCGGTCGTGACCACCCGCCGCGAAAGCCGATGGCCGGCCGGCGACGCGGAGGTCACCAGCCGGCCACCATGATCGGAACCGGTTACCGCTCCGTCGGCGGCGCGGGCGGTGACCCGCCCGGCGACGGACCGTAGCCGGAGGGCGGGGTGTAGCCCGAGGGAGGAACGTAACCCGAGGGAGGGGCGTAGCCGGAAGGCGGCGCGTACCCGCCAGGGGGGGCGTAGCCGGGTGGGGGCGGGTAGCCCGGCGGTGGGGCGTAACCCGCGTCAGGTGGGGGGTATGCATCCTGGGCCACCCGGTCGAGCACCTCGTCCGGGATGTCGGCGGCCCGGGCCGCCTCCCGCCGGTACCGACGACGGTTCCAGATGAGGAAGACCACCAGACCCAGCAGCAACACCAGCACCACGGCGATGCCGATGCCGACCACCATGACCTGCTGGTCGGTGGGGCCACCGCGATCGCCGTGCTGGGTGACGTCGAACTCCTCGTCCGCACCCTCGGCACGACCCGGCCCCGGGTCGGTCGCCGCGACGGCCGGGTCGAGCAGCGGATTGGCGGTGACCGGTGGGACGTTCGCGGTCAGCGCCCGCGTCGGGTCGATCACCCCGAAGCCGTACTGCGGGTCCCGCCCGGACGCACCGGCGTCCCGCGCGGTCCGGATGATCCGATTGATCACGTTGGGAGCGCTGAGGTCCGGATATTTCGACCGGATCAACGCGGCGAGACCGGAGACGATCGCGCTCGAGTCGGAGGTCCCGTCGCCCCAGCCGTAGCCGCCCTCGTTGGCGACGTTGTAGATCCCGTCGCCCGGAGCGGCGACCACCGCCTCCGGCCCCTGGACCGAACCGGACCAGAACGCGCCGCCCCTGGTCGTCCCGGTCACCGCGATGACACCGGGGGTGTTGGCGGGCTTGCCCACTGTGGTGCGGCCCTGGGCGGTGTTACCCGCGGAGGCGACCAGGACGACGTCACGGTCCAACGCGTACTGGATTGCGCTCTTCTGCACGGGATTGGCGAAGCCGGGGCTACCAATGGATACGTTGATCACTTTGGCCCCGCCGTCGACGGCCATCCGGATGCCCCGGGCGATCTCGGCGTCGGTGTAGACCCCGTCCTCCTTGCGCATCTTGATGGGCAGGATCTTCGCGCCGGGGGCGATGCCGTCCACCCCGTCGCCGCTGGGTTTCGCCGCGATGATGCCGGCCATGTGCGTGCCGTGCCCGACCTCGTCGGTCCGGCCGTCTCCGGAGGCGCCGTAGCTGCGTCCACCGGGAAGCACCTGACCTCGCAGGTCCGGGTGGCTGGCCTCGACGCCGGTGTCGACCACGGCCACGACCACGCCCCGCCCGGTCGAGATCTTGTGCACCTGGTCGATCCGGAGCTCGTCCAGATACCACTGCTCGGCGCGCCGGGGCGCGGCTGCCGCCGGCTGAGCGGCCCCCACCACCAGGAACCCCGCCAGCAGACAGGCGACTACCGGCCGGAGGCGTCCGACGTTCACCCTCATCCGTCCATCCTCATCGAAGGACACCCGGGGACGCCCCGTCACCAGGACCCCACGGATCGTCATCCTCAGTCAACCACGACGAGTGCTCGGAGCCGGTGCTGCCACCCTGGCCGGCGCCACCCGCGCCGCCCATCATTCCGCCGCCCATCATTCCGGCACCGCCGACGCCGGCACCACGCGCGCCGCCCGCCATCCCGGCGCCGCCGGCGGCCTGGGCGGTGCGCAACGCGTTCGCCGCGCTCGTCATCGGCGGCAGTTTTCCGTTGCCGCCACCCACCATGCCGGGGATGCCGCCCACGCCGATCCCGGCGCCGCCGCCCAGGCCACCGCCGGCACCGCCGCCGATCCCGCCGGCCGAGCCGACCCCGGCACCGCCTCCGAAACCACCGCCGGCGCCACCGAGACCGGCGCTGCCGACCCCGCCGCCGCCGATGCCGCCGCCCAGGCCGCCGACCCCGCCCGGGGTGGCGCCGGCCAGCCCGCTGCTGTAGCCAGCGTCGTCGTCCGCGTAGCCCGGCAAGCTGGAGCCCGTCGACGGGGGTGTGAACTGACCCGTGCCGCCGGTGGGCGAGCCCTCACCAAGCCCACCGGGCTTGGTCGGGGAGAACGGGTCGACGGTGGACGTCGGACCTCCCGTGTCACCGATGCCCGGCGGCCTGCTGCCGATCGTGGGGCCGCCACCACCGATGTCGGGCTTCCCGCCGAATTCGCCACCACTGATGTCGGGCCGCCCCGAGGGCGGGACCCGGGGGTCCCGACGAAAATCGTCCTCTATTGCCCCTTTTTCCGGGCTGTTGACGGTGAGCTTGGGGCGCTCCGTATAGACAGCCTGGGGCAGCGGTGCCATCGCCGTGTTCGCCGCGTTCTGATTGTCCCGGTACCAGTTGTCCAGGTGGGCTCCGGTGTCCCACCAGCCGCCCCGCTTCTGGTCACCGGCCTGGCCGTCGACCTTCATCGTCGCTTCCAGGTCGTCGGCCTTGTCCCGGAACGCGCCGTCGGCGTACGAGCCGGGGTTGCTCTGGTAGTCCTTGCGCAGCGCGGCGAGGAACCCCGACGAGCTCTCGCCGTCGCGGGCATCGTCGAGCTCGGTGCCGTTGGGCAGGCTCCACTCGTTGAAGCCGAAGTCGTCCATCAGCGGGATCGGGATCGTGGAGACCGACTTGCGGATGTCGCCCTCGATCCGCGTCAACGCGCCACTGACGTTGGTCGCGTCGGTGATGAGATCCTCGATCTGCTTGCCGATCTTGCCCAGGTGCTCGCGGTACGCGTCACCACCGCCGCCCTTCCAACCGGCGAGCATCCCGGGCAGCCCGCCGACGTGCGGGCGTTCCTGGCCGGTCGCGATCGGGCCGACGAACGAGCGACCGACGAGCGCGTCCCGCAGCTGTTGCAGGCCGCTGGAGAGGTTGCTCCAGCCCGCTCCGACCGATCCGACCGTTTCCGGGTCCGCGGAGAGCGTCACCTCGCGGACGCACCGCTCCCAGGTTCCTCCAGCCATGACGTCCCCCTCAGGCCGTGTACGGGTAGGTGGGCGCGCCGCTGGCCGTGGGCGGCGGCGCCGCCGACTCCAGCAGCCGTTCGATCTCCTTGCCGTTGGCGCCGTTGCGCGCCTCGGTGTCGCGGAACGCCTTGGCGATCTCCTCGGTGCCCTCCTTGAGCGCGGCGAGCTTCTGGGAGAGCGTGGTGAGGTGCGCTTCCATGTTCACCGTTGACGCCTCCAGGGCCCGCCACTGCATGACGGCGTCCTCGTACGCGCCGAACGGCGTGCCGCCGGGGACGGCCTGGGCGTTGTTGCTGTCGCCCTTCATCCGCGTCTTGATGCGTTCCATCTCGTACTTGATGGTGTCGTCGATGTACTGCCTGAGCCGCTCGACGTATGTGGCGGCGGCGTCCAGGTCCTCGACGCTGACGTGCAGATCGCCGATGCTCGGCGGCGGGATGCTACCCATGCGATTCCTCCCCCGTCCCCGACCCGCCGGGTCGGTCCATGTCAGACGCAGCGTATCGAGTCTGACCTAGTCGAGGCAGCCCCAGCCACCAGCACGTGGTACAGATGACGGCCGATCTCGCGGAGGGTCCGGCGCGGCCCACCGGGCGGGCCGAGGCCGAACAACGCCAACGGGCCCGCGAGACGCGGACCCGTTGGGCGACATGTCGGATGTGGAGGGTGGCGGGTCACCGCCAGCCGGCGCTACCTCACCGCGGCGCGGTCAGGGGTGCGAGTGCGAGTGGCCCGACGGGACCTTCATGCCGTTGCCGCCCAGCGGGGTGAGCGGTAGCAGCTTCTTGCCGGTGGGGCCGATCTGGATCTCGGTGTCCATCGATGGGCAGACGCCACAGTCGAAGCAGGGCGTCCACCGGCAGTCGTCCTGCTCGAACTCGCTGAACGCGTCCTGCCAGTCCTGCCAGAGCCAGTCCTTGTCGAGGCCCGAGTCGAGGTGGTCCCAGGGCAGGACCTCCAGCTCGTCGCGCTGACGGGTGGTGTACCAGTCGAGGTCCACCCCGAACGCGGGCAGCGTCTCGGCCGCAGCCTGCACCCAGCGCTGGTACGAGAAGTGCTCGCTCCACCCGTCGAACCGGCCGCCGTTCTCCCAGACCTTGCGGATGACCGACCCGACCCGGCGGTCACCCCGGGAGAGCAGCCCTTCGATGAGCGACGGCTCGCCGTCGTGGTACCGGTAGCCGATGGCCCGGCCCAGCGAACGGTCCGCGTTGATGGCCTGCTTGAGGATCTTGAGCCGGTGGTCGATGACCTCCGGACGGTCCATCGCGGCCCACTGGAACGGGGTGTGCGGCTTCGGCACGAACCCGCCGATGGAGACCGTGCAGCGGATGTCCTTGGAGCCGGTCGCGGCCCGGCCGGCCCTGATCACCTCGTGGGCCATCTCGGCGATCTCGAGGACGTCCTCGTCGGTCTCGGTGGGCAGGCCGCACATGAAGTAGAGCTTCACCTGCCGCCACCCGTTGGTGTACGCGGTGACGACCGTACGGATCAGGTCTTCCTTCGACACCATCTTGTTGATGACCTTGCGGATCCGCTCCGACCCGCCCTCCGGGGCGAAGGTCAGGCCGGTGCGCCGCCCGTTGCGGGACAGCTCCTGCGCGAGGTCGATGTTGAAGGCGTCCACCCGGGTCGAGGGCAGCGACAGCGAGACGTTCGTGCCCTCGTACTGCTGGGCGAGGCCCGAGCACATGTCGCCGATCTCGGAGTGGTCCGCCGAGGAGAGCGACAGCAGGCCGACCTCGGAGAAGCCGGAGAACTCCAGGCCCTCGCGGACCATCTGCGCGACAGTGGTGATCGACCGCTCCCGCACCGGACGGGTGATCATTCCGGCCTGGCAGAACCGGCAACCCCGGGTGCAACCCCGGAAGATCTCCACCGCGTACCGCTCGTGCACCGTCTCGGCCAACGGCACGAGGGGCTTCTTCGGGTACGGCCAGGCGTCCAGGTCCATCGTCGTGCGCTTGTGCACCCGGAACGGCACGTCCGCCCGGTTCGGTACGACCCGCTGGATCCGGCCGTCCGGCAGGTAGTCGACGTCGTAGAAGCGCGGCACGTAGACGCTCTCGGTGCGGGCCAGCCGCAGCAGCAGCTCGTCGCGGCCGCCCGGCGAGCCCTCGGCCTTCCACTCCCGGACGATCGCGGTGATCTCCAGGACCGCCTCCTCGCCGTCGCCGAGCACCGCGGCGTCGATGAAGTCGGCGATCGGCTCCGGGTTGAACGCGGCGTGCCCGCCGGCCACGATCACCGGGTCGGCGTCGGTGCGGTCGGCGGCCAGCAGCGGGATGCCGGCCAGGTCGATCGCGGTGAGCATGTTCGTGTAGCCCAGCTCGGTGGAGAAGGAGATGCCGAACACGTCGAACCCACGCACCGACCGGTGCGCGTCGACGGTGAACTGCGGCACGCCGTGCGTGCGCATCAGCGACTCCAGGTCCGGCCAGACCGCGTACGTCCGCTCGGCGAGGGTGTCGGGCAGCTCGTTGAGCACCTCGTAGAGGATCTGCACGCCCTGGTTGGGCAGGCCCACCTCGTAGGCGTCGGGATACATCAGCGCCCAGCGCACGGTCGCCGCGTCCCAGTCCTTCGTCACCGCACCCAACTCGCCCCCGACGTACTGGATGGGCTTGGAGATCTGGGGCAGCAGCGGCTCGAGCTGGGGCCAGACCGACGGCTCCGAGCCGACGCCCGGCGTCGGACGTGCCGAGCTGGAGTCGTCGCGAGAGTTGGTCGCGGCCGCGTGCGGGCTCGTGGACGGGGCACTCATGATGCCCAAGGGTACGCGTTCGTCCGCCGCCGATCGCGCGCACGCCCGATCGGCGGGGGTGGCGGCGCGGTACTAACCTCGGTTCGGCGCGAGAGGAGATTGCCGCGATGCCGGAGACCCAGCCGGGAGCACGGCCGGCCGACGGGAGCACCCCGGGCGCGGAGCCGGAGCGGGACCGGACGGTCGCCGACGAGCCGACCTCCCCACCCGTACCCCCGGACCAGCCGGAACCCTCGGACCAGCCAGAGCCCTCGGACCAGCCAGAGCCCTCGGACCAGCCGGAACCCCCGGACCAGCCGGGGCCTGCCCCGACCAAGGAGGTTCCGGCCTCGGAGGTTCCGGCCTCGGACGTCCCGGCGCCCAGGTGGAGTGGTTCGGCCCCGGTTCCACCCCCGCTGCCCCGCCGAGCGGCCTGGGGCGCGTCGGCCGAGCCGACCCCTCCCCCGCCGGTGGCCGCCGGGCCGCCGGAGGACCAGACCCCGGTCGACCCGTGGGCCGGCGTGGACACCGGCGGCTGGGACCTGCCCTCCGCCGAACTGCCCCCGCTGCCGCCCACGATGTCGTATCCGACGCCGCCGG
>NZ_JBEYSL010000063.1:0-1107 GCF_040642735.1 Micromonospora sp. NPDC047753
TGCCGGTCCCGGCAGGAAGGTCGCCGTGGTGGGCCTGGGCGGCCTGGGCCACATGGCTGTCAAAATCGCCGCAGCGATGGGTGCCGAGGTGACAGACTCGGTCCGTAGACCAACTCGGTGGGGAAGGCCGTCTTCGGGTACGACTTCACCGAGTCGACAGTGAAGGTGGCCGGCACCCCGTCGGCGCGGCGCACCGTGACGGTGTCGCCGGGGGTCAGAGCGCCGAGGTCGAAGAAGACGGCCGGGCCCAGCACCGCCGAGTCCACGTGCCCGACGATGACCGCGTTACCCGTCTCGCCCGGGCTCGCACCGGGCTCGTACCACCCGGCCTGGTCGGCCTTCTCCAGCGGAGGGACCTGGACGGTGCCGTCCGGGTTGGTGCCCAACGACATGATCGTCGCGTTGACGCCGATCCGGGGGATCTCGATGCTCGTCGGTGCCGACCGGGCCAACCCGACCGCCGACTGACCGACCGGCTGCCCGTCGATCGGCTGCCCGTCGACCGGAGGGGCATCGTCGGCGGTGCTCGCCGGCGCGGTCGGCTCGGGGCCGGCCTGGGCCAGCGGCTGTGGCGGCCGGGGAGTGGGCGTGGTCTTCAGGGAGGCGCCGATCATGCCGGCGCCGATCATGGCCATGGTGACGACGACGGCCGTGCCGGCGGCACGCCACGGTCTCCCGCGGCGGCCGCCGGCCGGTGTCGTCGTCACGTCAGACGAGCGAACCATCGGTCCGCCGACGACGCATCAACACGATCCCGCCCAGCGCGGCAGCGCCGAGCAGGCCCGCCCCGCCGGTGGCCAGGCCGCGGTCGGTGCCGGTGCTGGCGCCACCGTCACCACCGTCGACGCCGCCGTGCGGCAGCACGACGAGCTCGCCCTCGCCGCAGGAGCCCTTGAGCTCGTAGCGACCCGGCTTGGCGTCCTTGTCGACCTTGGCTTCGCCGTAGTAGACGAACTCGCGCTCCTTGTCCCAGTCACGCTCGTCCGAGCCGCGCTCGTCCTTGCCGTAACCGCCACGCTCGTCCGAGCCGCGCTCGTCCTTGCCGTAACCGCCACGCTCGTCCGAGCCGTGCTCGTCCTTGTTCTCCCAGCCCTTGTCCGAGCCGTA
>NZ_JBEYSL010000063.1:1206-19638 GCF_040642735.1 Micromonospora sp. NPDC047753
GGTCGGAGCCGTGCTCGTCCTTGTTCTCCCAGCCCTTGTCCGAGCCGTAGTCGGAGCCGTGCTCGTCCTTGTTCTCCCAGCCCTTGTCCGAGCCGTAGTCGGAGCCGTGCTCGTCCTTGTTCTCCCAGCCCTTGTCCGAGCCGTGCTCGTCCTTGGACTCCCAGTCCTTCTTGTCTTCGTCCTTGGAGTCCCAGTCCTTCTTGTCACGGCCTTCTTCGGCGTCCTGGCCGTGCTCCTCGCCCTTCCAGTCCTTGCTGCCCTCGTCGCCGTAGGCGTCGGCGGCAGCGCCGCCACCCTGGCCGCCCTTGCCGTTCTCGTCCTTGCCCTTGTCGTCCTTGCCGTGCTCGTCCTTGCCGTTGTCGTCCTTGCCGTTCTCGTCCTTGCCTTCGTGGTCCTTGCCCTTGTCGTCCTTGCCCTTGTCGTCCTTGCCGTTCTCGTCCTTGCCGTGTTCGTCCTTGCCCTTGTCGTGGTCGGAGGAGTCCTCCTCCTCACGCCACTCGCGGTCCTCGCCCCGGTCTTCGTCCGCCGGCTTGAGCTTGACCTTGCCGGTGACCTTGGACCACACGTACGCGTGCTCCTGCCGATCCGGGCAGATCTCGAGGAGCTTGACCTCGTCGCCAGCCTTGACGACGTGCGGCTTGGCGTAGACCTTGCCGTCGTCGTGGCCGTCGGCGAACGCGATCCCCGGTGCGAACACCAGGAGCGACGCGCCGCCGAGCGCGGCGCCCGCAACGACCTTCCCGAGCATCTTCTTAGCCATGACCTGCGTCACTCCATCCCTGTTGTCCTGAGCTCGGCGACAACCGAGCTAAGACCGACGTTAGACCGTTTCATGACTTATGAAGTGAAAGATTCGCGTTTTACCTTTGATCCAAGTAAGAGGTGAAGGGGTGGTACGCGGCTTTCGCCGCGCTGAGTGTCGTGTCAGGTGTCCCGGGGGCCTCTGGGTGTGCCGAGGTGTTCCGCGCTCCCCGCGCGTGGCCTGCCCCGGCATCCGATAGCTGCGGGTCCGGGCGGCGCGTGCCGGCGCGGCGCGCTCGGAGGTATCGTCCGAAGCGGCTCCGGCAACGCATCGAGCCATTGCCATGGAAGCGCTCCCATGCAAGAATCGGCGAACGCGGTTCTGAGAGCCACACCGTGCAGGCAGGGAGTCGAGGGCACCCGGTTTCACCGGGCGACGCACCCGCCGCCGATCGACCGGCCGACGCATCGGTCGGGCACCACCACCACTATCGCCCGTCCGGGTCGGGCGCCCCCCAAAGAATCCCGTGGCGCCGACGGCCGTCCGTGCAGGACGCCCATCGGGCCGTCCCGCCGGGCCGCACGTGGGCCCGGTCTCGCCCAAGGAGATCAGTGGCATGAATGTGTGGAGAAGGTTAACCGGCCCACGCCGGGCCCTCGCGCTCGCTGGCGCGGGTGCCCTGGTCGCCGGTGGGCTCGTAACGATTCCGGGTACCGCGGCACAGGCCGCGACGCAGTGCGACATCGCGTACACGAGTAACGACTGGCAGGGCGGCTTCACCGCGAACATCACCATCAAGAACGTCGGCGACCCGCTGAACGGCTGGACGCTCGGCTGGACCTTCCCCAACTCCAGCCAGCGGGTGCAGCAGGGCTGGTCGGCCACGTACACCCAGTCCGGCAGCCAGGTCACCGCCCGGAGCATGTCCTACAACGGCACCCTGGCCACCGGCGCGTCGACGAGCATCGGCTTCAACGGCGCGTGGAGCGGCAGCAACCCGAAGCCGACCTCGTTCACCCTCAACGGCGTGGCCTGCAACGGTGGCACCACCCCGCCGACGACGTCCCCGCCGACCGACCCGCCGACCGATCCGCCGACGGACCCGCCGACCGATCCGCCGACCGATCCGCCGACCACGCCGCCGCCCGGCACCAAGGTCGACAACCCGTACGTCGGGGTCCGCGGCTACGTGAACCCGGAGTGGAAGGCCAAGGCGGACGCCGAGGCCGGCGGAAGCCGGGTTTCCAACAACCCCACAGCCGTCTGGCTGGACCGGATCGCCGCGATCAACGGCACGCCGAACAGCAGCTCCAACGGCGCCTTCGGGGTGAAGGAGCACCTGGACGAGGCGCTGCGCCAAGGCGCCGGCTACATCCAGTTCGTGATCTACAACCTGCCCGGCCGGGACTGCTCGGCGCTCGCCTCCAACGGTGAGCTGGGTCCGGACGAGCTGCCGAAGTACAAGGCCCAGTACATCGACCCGATCGCCGCGATCCAGAGTCAGTCGAAGTACAGCAGCCTGCGGATCATCAACATCATCGAGATCGACTCGCTGCCGAACCTGGTGACCAACACCTCCGGCCAGCCTGGCGGCACGGTCATGTGCGACACGGTCAAGGCAAACGGCGCCTACGTCAACGGCGTCGGCTACGCCCTGGCCAAGCTGGGCGCGATCGGCAACGTCTACAACTACATCGACTCCGGCCACCACGGCTGGCTCGGTTGGGACAGCAACTTCAACCCGAGCGCCGAAATCCTGAAGACCGCCGCGGTCGCCTCCGGCAGCACGGTCAACAACGTGCACGGATTCATCACCAACACCGCGAACTACTCGGCGCTCCAGGAGCCGTACTTCAAGGTCACCGACAACGTGAACGGCCAGACGGTGCGGCAGTCCAAGTGGGTCGACTGGAACTACTACGTCGACGAGCTGTCGTTCGCCCAGGCGTTCCGGACCAAGCTGGTCTCGTTGGGCTTCAACTCGAACATCGGCATGCTCATCGACACCTCCCGCAACGGTTGGGGCGGCTCCGCGCGACCCACCGGGCCGGGCGCGACGACGAGCGTCGACACGTACGTCAACGGTGGCCGCATCGACCGCCGGGCGCACCTCGGCAACTGGTGCAACCAGGCCGGTGCCGGTCTCGGTGAGCGGCCCCGGGCGAACCCGGCGACGGGCATCGACGCCTACGTCTGGGTGAAGCCGCCGGGCGAGTCGGACGGCTCCAGCAGCGAGATCCCGAACAACGAGGGCAAGGGCTTCGACCGGATGTGTGACCCGACGTACGGCGGCAACGCCCGCAACGGCAACAATCCGTCGGGGGCTCTGGGCAACGCGCCGATCTCCGGTGCCTGGTTCTCCGCCCAGTTCCAGGAGCTCATGCGCAACGCCTACCCGGCGCTCTGATCGGGTAGCTCACGCACCAACCCGCTGCCAGTGGTTGGTGAGGCACTGTTGGCAGCAGGTTCCCCCCGGGTCCCCGGCTCGACCGTCACAGGTCGGGCCGGGGACCCCCCCTTTTTTGTCGGCCCGATCAGGGCACTGTGCGTTCGATCGCCGCCTGGCCCTGCTCGGCCAGGTCACGGCGAGCCTTTTCCAGGTTCTCCGGCGTCAGATCCTGCCCGCGGGCCATCACCAGGTCCTCCGGCTCCCAGGGCTGCTCGCCCCCGGTGCGGATGTTGTCCCCGCCGGCACCGGTGCCCGTCCCGGTCGCCCCGGTGCCGGCGGCGTACGGGTCGCCGATCAGTTCGTCGGTGTCGGGTGCGAGGTCGCCCGGTCGACCGCGGGGTTCGGCGAAGCCCGGTGTGTCCCGGTCCGGGCCACCTCCGGTCCGCAGTTGCGGCACGGTGGCGTCATCGTCCACCGCCGAGGCCACCTCGGGGCTGTCCTCCAGCGGCGGTTGGCCATCGCGATCGGTCATGGTGCTGCCTCCTGGGTCCGACACGGTGCCTGATTCCCCCGCGTACCCCTTCGTGCCGGGCTCATGCCGCACCGCCCGGCGGTCGGGGCGGGCCGTGCCAGCGCAGTGCGGTCAGGCGTCGGGCTGCTGCTCGTTCGGCTCCGGCGCCTCCGCTGGGCGCCACCACTGCCAGAGCAGCATGAGTAGACCGAACACGAGCATCGCCAGCCCGGCCCACAGGTTGATCCGTACGCCTTCGGCCTTGTCGATCTCGGCTCGGCTGTCGAAGATGCCGATCAGCGTGACGATGACCCCGTACGCGACGAAGAGGCCACCGATCACCCGGCGGATGTCGAACAACCGGGCCGCGGCCGAGCGCCGCTGCTCCGCCTGTGCCTCGTCGATCAGTGGGTCCTGTGCCGGCTGGCCGTCGTTGCTCATCTGCCGACCCCTTTCCTCAGAAGACCGGGATGTAGAAGAGGGCGGCCAGCGCGACCGCGATCAGACCGAGCAGCACCGGGGAGCGGTACCAGGCGGCGTCCCCGGCGAGCACGTCGCCCTTCAGGTCGACGCCGCCCATGCCGTACACCAACCCGCGCAACTCCTCGTCCCGCTTGGGTGAGGTGAGCGGGGTGACGATCGCGGCGACCACCACCGCCGTGACGAACGCCAGACCGGCACCCCAGAAGCTCTCCTCCAGGTCGGAGTTGAAATCGATCACCCCGCCCTTGTAGAGCAGGTAGAGGCTCAGCGACACCAGGGTGCCCAGCAGCAGCGACCAGAAGCCGGCCAGCGCGGTCATCCGCTTCCAGAACATGCCGATGATGAAGGTGGCGAACAGCGGCGCGTTGAAGACGGAGAAGAGCGCCTGGATGTAGTTCATGATGTTGCTGAACCCGGCCGCGATGAACGCGGTGCCGATCCCGATCACGACGGCGGCGACCGTCGCCCACCGGCCGACGCGCAGGTAGTACTCGTCCGACCGGTCACGGCGGATGTACGCCTGCCAGATGTCATAGGTGAAGACGGTGTTGAAGCCGCTCACATTGGCCGCCATGCCGGCCATGAACGAGGCGAGCAGGCCGGTGACCGCGACCCCGAGCACGCCGTTGGGGAGCAGGTCGCGCATCAGCAGCGGGATGGCGTTGTTGTACTGCAGGTCGCCGCTCTCCGCGCCGAGACCCTTCACCGTGACCAGGGCCACCAGGCCGGGGATGATCGTGACCAGGGGGATGAACAGCTTCGGGTACGCGGCGATGATCGGCGTACGCCGGGCGGCGCTCATGTTCTTGGCCGAGAGGGCCCGCTGCACCTCGGCGAAGTTCGTCGTCCAGTAGCCGAACGACAGCACGAAGCCGAGGCCGAAGACGATGCCGATCCAGTGCGCGCCCAGCGGGTTGGCCGTGCTGCCGGTGTCCTGCCACGCGTGCAGGCCGGCCTCGCCGAGCTTGGTGTCGCCGACCGCGTCCATCAGGCCGTTCCACCCGCCGACCTTGACCAGGCCGATCACGGTGACCGGGATGAGGCCGGCCAGGATGACGAAGAACTGGAGCACCTCGTTGTAGATCGCCCCGGACAGGCCGCCGATGGTGATGTACGCCAGCACGATCGCCGCGCCCACCACGATCGCCGTCCAGAGCGGCCAGCCGAGCAGCGCCTGCATGACGAGCGCCAGCGCGTACAGGTTCACGCCGGCGATCAGCACCTGGGCGACGGCGAAGCTGATCGCGTTGAGCAGGTGGGTGGGGCGGTTGAAGCGCAGCCGCAGGTACTCCGGCACGCTGCGGACCTTGGAGCCGTAGTAGAAGGGCATCATCACGATGCCCAGGAAGACCATCGCCGGGACCGCGCCGATCCAGTAGTAGTGGACCGTCATGACGCCGTACTGGGCCCCGTTGGCGGCCATTCCGATGATCTCCAACGCGCCCAGGTTCGCCGAGACGAAGGCGAGACCGGTCACCCAGGCCGGCAGGGAGCGACCGGAGAGGAAGAAGTCGACGCTGGTCCGGATGGCCCGGCGCGCGGCGAAGCCGACCCCGAGGACGGTGACGAAGTACAGCGCCAGGATCAGGTAGTCCAGGCCGTTCATGTTGAGCCGAAGACCGTCGCCGTCCATCCCGTCACCCCTCGCCCCGACGTACGCGCTGGTTGGTTCGCGCGCGCCCTATTACCCAATCCGCGCGGTTTCACTCCCGGACGTTGCGCCCGGGCGTGTCTGACCCCTTCGGGCGGTCTGGCTGGATCGGTACGCAGAAGGGCGCCCCGGCCGTTTCGGCCGGGGCGCCAGTGTCGGTCTGGTGGACTCAGCGACCGAGTACGCGGTCCAGGAAGTCCCGGTAGTTGCGGACCGCCATCCGCAGTTGCTCGGTGTCGGCCGAGCCGGCGTCCTGCCAACCGCCCAGCGTGTTCTTCTGCGCGGCCAGCGCCGAGGAGAGGGCCTGAATGGCCTCCTCCACCAGCGACTGCGCCTCGCCGGCAGCCGCCTGCGGGTCGTCGACGAAACGCAGCTGCACGTCCCGCCAGCGGTCCCGGAAGCCCTGCGCCGTGTCCGTGTCGAGAAGCGTGGCCGGCTCGGCGGCGACTGTCGACCCGGCGGGTCGGGATGTTCCGGCGGACTCCAGCGTGGTGCTGGTGTCGTCGCCGGGGACCGGTTCGCCGTCCGCGTCCGGGTCGACCATCTCCGGTGTCGCGCTGCCGTAGCCGGCCGCGCCCGCCGTCGCGGCGTCCCGGTCGCCGGTCAGGTCGCCGCGCCGCTCAGGGTCGCCGTCAGTGCTCCCCGGCGCGACGACGGTGCGCGCGGACGTGTCCGAGTCGGCGCGGTCGTCCAGGTCGGTGCGGTCGTCGACGTCCGCGCTGTCGTCGACGTACGCGTCGCGGCGGTGCAGCTCGGCGGTGGGGTCGGCGCGCAGGCCCTCCCGCTCACCGTCCTCGGCGCCGTCGCCCGGCTGGGCGGTCCGTTCGGCCCTCGGGTCCGGCTGATCCTGCGGGTGCGGGCTGGCCAGTGCGGAGGCGGCCACCGCGTCGGCCACCGTGGTGGCGCCGAACGTCGTCGGCAGCGGCCCCGGCTCGTGGAAACCGCCCTCGTCGGTGGACCGGCCGTCGCGCCGGTGGCGCGGGTCGGAGTCGTCGGTCAGCTCATCGTCGGCCGGGTCGTACGCGGCGTCCCGGTCGGTGTCGTCGTCGTACGCGGCGTCCCGGTCGGTGTCGTCGGCCCGCTCGTGGGCGGCGGTCTGGTCGTCGAAGGTGCCCCGGTCGTCGAGGGCGTCCTCCGGGACGTCGGAGCGGTCGGCCCGGTCGTCGGCCGGGGGTACCGGCACGGGCGCGGAGCGGACGGCCTCCGGGTGGTCGTTGCTCACCTGCTGCTCTTCCTGGCGCATCGGTGGCCTCCTCAGCGGCTCGTGGCGTCGTGGTCCGGGTGGTGGCGCTGTTCGGGCGTGCGGTGGCCGACCGGCTCCTCGCCCAGCAGGTCGGCGAAGAGTGCGCGGTAGTGCACGACGGCCTGCCGCAACTCCTCGGTGCTGGCCTCGCCCCGGGAGTTGCGCAGGTGGATCTCGTGCGCGTCCCGGTAGTTGGTCAGAGTGCGAGCGTGCTCGACGGAGAGATGGGCGATCTGGTCGGAGAAGTCACCGGTCGGGTAGCCCTGCTCCTCGATGAGCCGGGTGACCAGTTCGTCCGCGTCGCCCACCGTCTCGCCGGGGGAGTCGATGAAGCGGACCTGGAGTTCCTCCCAGGCCGCGGCGTAGCGAGCCCGGGACTCCGGGGTGAGTGGGGTGAGCGTGAGCTCGGCATGCCGGCGTTCCCGGTCGCGCAGTTCGCGCTCCGCGGCGGACCGGCTGTCCTGTTCCGCCACCACCCGGTCGTACTCCGGGCCGAACCGGTTGCGCAGGGCCCGGCGGTTGTTGAGCGAGCGGGCGGCCACGGCCAGCACCGCGACGATCACCAGCACGACGAGCACGATGACGACTATCTGCGTGGGCGACATGGGCTCCTCCTTCGCCCTCTGCTATTCCCTCCGCGCAGTGATCGCCAATCCCGATCCGAGACACTTTCCTGACGAGGGGCGCAACCACTCACCGGCCGAGACCTGATTCATCCCGGAAGCGGCGCTTGGGCGGTGACGACACGGGCGGTAGTGAAACAGCCTCCGATTACGTATCCTGCCCAAGGCGCCCGCGCCGGTGCCCGGCGACGCGGCCGGGCGCGCAGCCGGCAGGCGCGGTGCCCGGCGGTGCCGGCACCCCTCCTGCCACCCTGTACGGGCGAGGTCTGATGAAAACCCGCGACTGGCCGATCCGCTCGAAGCTGACCGCGTTGGTCGTCGCGCCGGTGACCGCGCTCCTGGCGCTGTGGATCTTCGCGACCACGCTGACCTTCGGTCCCGCCCTGAACCTTCTCTCCGCCCGCACCCTGTTGTACGACCTGGGTCGCCCCGGCGAGACGGTGGTCACCGAGCTGCAACGGGAACGCCGACTCTCGGTGGTGCAGCTCGCCGGCGACACCGAGTTGCCCGCCCTCGCCGAGCAGCGCGGGCGCACCGACCGGGCGGTCGCCGAGCTGCGCCGCCGGGTGGACGGGGAACCGCTGCGCGACGCCGCTGACGACCTGCTGGAAACCCGGGTCGACCAGCTGGTCAACTCCCTGGCGGCGCTACCCGACGGGCGGAGGTTCATCGACGAGCGCAAGGTGGACCGGGCCGGTGCGATCGGCCTCTACAGCGGCATGGTCGCCGCGGCCTTCCAGGCGTTCGCCGGCATGGCGACCCTCACCGACCCGGACATCAACCGGCAGGCGTTGGCGCTCACCGCGCTGGGTCGCTCCCGGGAACTGCTCGGCCAGAGCGACGCGCTGCTGGCCGGCGCGCTGACCGCCGGACGGTTCGCCGAGGGGGAGCACACGCAGCTCGTCCAGGCCATCGGCAACCAACGGTGGCTCACCGAGAGCGCCGTGGCAGACCTGCCCGAGAGCAGCCGGGTCGCGTACCAACGGTTGACCGAGAGCGAGGCGTTCACCCGGCTTCGCAGCATGCAGGACGCGCTGGTCGTGCCCAACCGGTCCGGCCGGCCGACTGTCGACGCCGCGGCATGGCAGGCCAGCCAGGACGCGGTACAGCAGCAGTTGCGGGACTTCGAACTGTCCGAGGCCGACGCTCTCGCCGACCGTTCGGTGCCGATGGCGGTCCGCATCCTGGTGCGGCTGGCCGCCGCCGGCGTACTCGGGCTCGTCGCAGTCGTCGTCTCGGTGCTGGTGGCGCTGCGGGTCGGCCGCACCCTGGTCCGCCGGCTCAGCGGCGTCCGCACCGCAGCGCTGGAGCTGGCCGAGCACCGGCTGCCCGACGTGGTCGCCCGGCTGCGCCGTGGCGAGCAGGTCGACGTCGCCCGGGAGGCACCACCACTGGAGTACGGCCACGACGAGATCGGCGAGGTCGGGCGCGCCTTCACCGAGGTGCAGCGCACCGCCGTCCAGGCCGCGGTGGACGAGGTCACCCTGCGTCGCGGGCTCAACGAGGTCTTCCTCAACATCGCCCGACGCAGCCAGAGCCTGGTGCACCGTCAGTTGCACCTGCTGGACCGGATGGAGCGGCGTAGCGAGGACCCGGACGAGCTGGCCGAGCTGTTCCAGGTCGACCACCTGGCCACCCGGCTGCGCCGGCACGCCGAGGATCTGGTCATCCTCGCCGGCTCCGCGCCCGGTCGGGGTTGGCGGAACCCGGTCGCGATGGTCGACGTGATCCGTGGCGCAATCTCCGAGGTCGAGGCGTACGAACGGGTGGACGTCAAGGCCGTGCAGCCGGCCGGCGTGCTGGGGCGGGCGGTCGGCGACGTCATCCACCTGCTCGCCGAGCTGTTCGAGAACGCCACCGCCTTCTCCCCGCCGGACACCCGGGTCACCGTCACCGGCGCGCAGGTTGCCGACGGGTACGCCCTGGAGATCACCGATCAGGGGCTGGGCATGTCCGCCGCGGCACTGGAGACCGCCAACACCCGACTGGCCAGCTCGCCCGAGTTCGACCCGGCGCAGAGCGCCCGACTCGGCCTGTTCGTGGTGGCCCGGCTGGCGGCCCGGCACGGCGTACGGGTGCTGTTGCGCCCATCCGGGGAAGGGGGCGTGACCGCCGTGGTGCTGGTCCCCGGCGACCTGGTCACCACCGAGCCGCCGGCCGGCCCCGACCCCGCCACGCTCGACACCGCGTCGGCCGACCCGAGCCGGCGGCTGGCCCGGACGGCGCGCCGGGGCGCCGTGACCCGCCCCCGTACCCGCCCGCCGACGGCCCCGTCCGCCAGCACGGCCCCGCCCGCCGGAGCGCCGACCTCTACCGTCGCGCCCGCCGATGGGCTCGTCGAGGGGTCGGCCACCCCCGACGAGCCGGACGACGAGCTGGATGGTCTGCCCCGCCGGGTGCGACGCCGTACCCCCGCCGCCCAGCCCCGCTCGACCGTCACCGACATGCCGTCGCCCCGCTCGCCGGAGGAGGTCCGCCAGGTGATGGCGGCGCTCCAGGCCGGCACGGCGCGCGGACGCGCCACCGCCATCACCCCGCCAGCGCCGACCGGCCCGCCAGCGCCGACCGGCCCGGTGGTCCAGGCGGCCCCCACCGGCCCGCCGACGACCCCCGAACCCCCGACCGCGACTGAGAGGGACGCCTAGTGCCGCATTCGACGAAGCAGAGCGCCGGCCTGGACTGGTTGCTCGACGAACTGGTGCAACGGGTACCCGCCGCCCGCGAGGCGGTGGTGCTCTCCGCCGACGGCCTGCTGCTCGGCTGCTCGGCCGAGCTGGAGCGCTCCGACGCCGAGCACCTCTGTGCGCTCGCCGCCGGCTTCTCCAGCCTCGCCCGAGGCGCCAGCCGGCACGTGGACGGCGGCCCGGTCCGGCAGACAGTGGTGGAGATGGAGGAGGCGTACCTCTTCGTCACCGCCGCCGGGCAGGGTGCCTGCCTGGCCGTGGTGAGCGACGCCGACGCGGACATCGGGCTGGTCGCGTACGAGATGGCGATGCTGGTGATCCGCGTGGGGGAGAGCCTCGCCGCGCCGGCCCGATCGGCGGCGGGTGCCGGAGATGCGGACTGAACCGCCCGGGCCGCAGCACGAGTGGCTGGACGGTGAAGCCGGCCCGGTGATGCGCCCGTACACCCTCACCGGAGGCCGAGTACGCCCCGCCGTCGACGGATTCAACCTGGTCGCGTTCGTGTTGGCCGGTTCGGACGTCGACGCGACAAGCCTTTCTCATCTGCTGCCGGAGCATCGACGGCTGGTCACGTTGGCCCACCGGCCGGTGTCGGTGGCCGAACTGGCAGCCGAGCTGGACCTCGCGGTCGGCGTGGTCCGGGTACTGCTCGGTGATCTGCTCGCCGAGGGCCTGGTCGCGGTGCACGAGCCGCCGGCCGCCGGCATCCTTCCCGACGACGACATCCTCAAGGCGGTGGTCAGTGGACTCCGTGCGCTATGACCAGGTGGGCACCAGCACCACCATCCCGCTGGCACTGAAGATCCTCATCGCGGGAGGCTTCGGAGCTGGCAAGACGACCTTGGTGAGCGCCCTGAGCGAGGTCCGTCCGTTGCAGACCGAGGAGGTGCTCACCGGTGCCGGGATCGGCACCGACGACCTCTCCGGCGTGGAGGGCAAGTCCACCACCACTGTGGCGATGGACTTCGGCCGCATCACCATCAACGAGGACCTTCAGGTCTACCTGTTCGGCACGCCGGGCCAGGACCGGTTCTGGTTCCTCTGGGACGAGCTGGCCTTCGGTGCGCTCGGCGCCGTGGTGCTCGCCGACACCCGGCGGTTGGCCGACTGCTTCCCCTCCATCGACTACTTCGAGCAGCGGGGAATCCCGTTCGTGGTGGGCGTGAACTGTTTCGACGACTCCCGCCGGTTCAACCTGGAGACCGTACGCCGAGCGCTCGACCTGGACCCGGACGTACCGATGGTGCTCTGCGACGCCCGGGACCGGCAGTCCGGGAAGATGGTTCTGATCTCTCTGGTGGAGCACGTCGCCCGACAGCGCGGTGAGCCGGTGCCGGCGGCCTGAGATCCGGGCCGGAAAGCTGGTTAACGGGCGGGCAACGCGGGCAGCCTCTGGTTGGATCAACGAAGGTTGCCGGCGGAGGAGTTGGGCGTGAGCGGTCAGGGTGAGGTCGTCCACATCGGGGGTTACACCGCGCAGAGCGGCGGGCGGGGCAGCGGCATCGTCGCCGCGCGTCGCGACCCGAGGACCGGGGCGCTGACCCCGCTCGGCACTGTGGCGGTCACCCCGTCCCCCTCGTTCCTGGTCCGGCACCCCACCCAGCCGGTGCTCTACGCGGTCAACGAGCTGACGGACGGCGAGATCAGCGCCTGGCAGGTGGGTGCGGACGGCGCGCTGGACCCGCTCGGCAGTCGGTCGACCGGCGGCGCGGAGCCCTGCCACCTGGCGGTGCTGCCCGGTGGCGGTCACCTGCTGGCGGCCAACTACGGCAGCGGCAGCATCGCGGTCTTCCCGCTCGACCCGCAGGGCGTGCCCGGCGAGCGCACCGACCTGGTGGTGCACGAGGGGCACGGCCCCGACCCGGAGCGCCAGGACCACGCCCACGCCCACATGGTCTCGCCCGGTGCGGGCCAGGGGCCGATCTTCGGCGTGGATCTCGGCACCGACTCGGTCTACCGGTACGACCTGGACGAGGCGACCGGACGACTGGTGCCGCGTGCGCCCCGGGTGCGTACGAAGCCCGGAGCCGGCCCCCGACACCTGGCCCGGCACCCCGACGGACGGCGCTGCTACGTCGTCGGTGAGCTGGACGCCTCGGTCACCGCCTACGAGCTGACCGACGACGGCGCGTTGCACCAGCGCGGGCGGGTCGAGGCGAGCGGGCGCGCCGGTCACGTCCAGCCGTCGGAGGTCGCGGTCGCCCCGGACGGCCGGTTCCTCTACGTCGCCAACCGTGGGGTGGGGACGCTGGCGGTCTTCGCACTGGCCGGGGAGTTGCCCGAACTGGTGGCCGAAGTGGACACCGGCGGGGAGTGGCCCCGGCACTTCGCTCTGATCGGGGAGCACCTCTACGTCGCCGACGAGCGGGCGGACATGGTGCGGGTGTTCCGTCGCGATGCCGACACCGGCGTCCTGGAGGCGGCCGGCGAGCCGGTGCCGGTGCCGAGCCCGACGTGCGTGCTGCCCTGAACGCTCGCTAAATAGACGTGAGGGTGGCACTGGTTTGGCAACGCCGCGAGGCTGACCCGTCACTCTGTGTTGCAAAAAAGTGGTCAACTGTTTCTCCTCCGTAACTTTAGTCCGAACGGATGTGGCAGAGACGGCACCTAGTACGCAAGATGGTCACCGTGTCAGCAGGCCGCCATCGCATGCGTTCGAAACTCCACCTAGCCGCCGCCGCCGCAACGGCGGGTGTGCTCGTCGTGACGACGGGCGCGTGGTTCGGTTACCAGGAGTTGATCCAGCCCAGCTGCTCGGGAGAGATCCGACTAGCCGTGGCGGTCGCCTCCGAACTCGCGCCAGCGGTGGACGCCGCCGCGTCCCAGTGGGTGAAGGACGGCGCAGCGGTGGGCCCGACCTGCATTCGCGTCGACGTGTCCGCGTCCGACCCGGTCGACGTGGCGGCCGTGGTGGCGGCCAAGCACGGGGCCCTGCTGGCCGGTGTGGGGCAGGCCAGTGGCACCGCCGTCAGCCCGGACGTCTGGGTGCCCGACTCCTCGACCTGGCTGCTGCGGCTGAAGAAGGACGCGACGGCGTTCGCTCCGACCAACGGCCAGTCCATCGCGCGCAGCCCGATCGTCGTCGCGATGCCCGAGCCGATCGCCACCCGACTGGGCTGGCCGGACAAGAAGTTCAACTGGACCGACCTGCTCAAGCAGGTCAACAACACCAGCTCTCCGCTGCGGACCGGGATCGTCGAGCCGACCCGCGACGCTGCGGGTCTGTCCGGTCTGCTCTCGCTGACCGCCGCGGCGAACGGCGCCGGCGGCGACGCCCAGCGCAACACCGTCGGAGCGCTCCGCGCACTGGCCACCGGGCGTTCCTCGCTCCGCAACGACCTGCTGGCCCGCTTCCCCACGGCCAACGACTCGACGTCCATCG
This sequence comes from Micromonospora sp. NPDC047753, assembly GCF_040642735.1. Taxonomy (NCBI): domain Bacteria; kingdom Bacillati; phylum Actinomycetota; class Actinomycetes; order Micromonosporales; family Micromonosporaceae; genus Micromonospora; species Micromonospora sp. NPDC047753. The sequence goes on from NZ_JBEYSL010000063.1 coordinate 14,915, forward strand.
CGAGCGGTCTCGGCGCGGCGGCTCTGTCCGAAGAAGACGTGATCGCGTACAACAGCAAGAAGCCGCCGGTGCCGCTGGCCGCGCTCTACATGGAGCCGGCGCCGATGCCGCTGGACTACCCGTACGCGGTGCTGCCCGGCATCGAGCCGAGCAAGGCGTCGGCGGCCAAGGTGCTGTACGAGCTGCTCACCAGCCCGACCTTCCGTAACCGGCTCGCCGCGCAGTCGCTGCGCGCGCCGGACGGCAACTGGGGCGATGGTTTCAAGGCGCCACAGGGTGCTCCGAGCCCGTCCGGCGGCGCGCCGACCGCACCGGCGAACGGCGGCACCGCGGCGGGTGGCCTCGACCCGGCCGCCATCCAGCGGGTCGTCTCCAGCTGGTCGATCGCCACCCAGTCCGGTCGGATGCTCGCCGTCATCGACGTCTCCGGCTCGATGAAGGACCCGGTGCCCAGCGCCAACAATCGCAGCCGGGAAGAGGTGACCGTCGACGCGGCCCGTCGCGGCCTCGGCCTCTTCGACGACTCCTGGTCGATCGGCCTGTGGACCTTCTCCACCAAGCTCGTCGGCAACCGGGACTACCGGGAGCTGGTCCCGATCGGGCCGCTCTCCGGTCAGCGGGCCCAGTTGGAGGGCGCCCTCGCCACCGTCAAGCCTTCCAGCGGTGACACCGGCCTCTACGACACCATGCTGGCCGCGTACCAGGCGGTGCAGGAGAACTGGCAGCCCGGCCGGGTCAACTCGATCGTGCTGTTCACCGACGGCAAGAACGAGGACGACAACGGCCTCAACCAGCAGCAGTTGCTCAGCAAGCTCAAGCAGATCGCCGATCCGGAGCGGCCGGTCCAGGTCATCATGATCGGTATCGGCGAGGGCGTCAGCAAGGCAGAGCTGGAGTCGATCACCAAGGTGACCGGTGGCGACGTCTTCGTCACGAAGGATCCGAGCGAGATCGGCAGCATCTTCCTCAGCGCCATCGCACGGCGTCCGCCAGCGCCGCGCTGATCCGACGCTCAGACGTCCAGGGGCCTGCCGTACCGTCGATTCGGTGTGGCAGGCCCCTTTTCGGCCACCAGGTTGTTGAAGAAAAGTGACGGCAATACGTCGGAAGCAATCGGCAGTCATAGTTGTCAAGGCAGGATGTCGACTGTTCCGGCATGGTCGGTCCGCCTCCGGACCGACCCGTCGGCCGGGGCCATCCTGTACAGAGTGGGAGGGCCGGTGAGCGTGGCGACACTGTTGACCCCCGCCACGTCGGCGGAGCCGGACGATCGACGCGCCGGTTTGGTGGCGCGCGCCGACGAAAGGTCCTACGTCCGGGTTCTGGTGGTGCTGGACACCACCATCCTCATCATCGCGCTGCTGATCGGGTACGTCGCCCGTTTCGGTGACGACGAGCCGACCGGCTCGGAGATCCCGTACGTGCTGGTCGCCCCCGGATTGGTGCTGGCCTGGCTGATCTCGCTCAAGGCGCTCGGCTGCTACGACGACCGGGTGATCGGCTACGGGGCCGACGAGTACCGGCGGGTCAGCTCAGCCAGCCTGCGCCTGGCCGGGGCGATCGCCATCATCGGCTACATCGCCGATGTCGGCGTCTCCCGGGGTTTCCTGGGCATCTCCTTCGCGGTGGGCACCGTCGGGCTGGAGGTGGCGCGGTTCGCCGCCCGTAAGCGGCTGCACCGGGCCCGCTCGCTGGGTGCCGGCTGGTCCCGCAAGGTGCTGGTGGTCGGCGACACCGCTCACGTGTTGGAGTTGGTCCACACGCTGCGCCGCGAGCCGTACGCCGGCTACCAGGTGGTGGGCGCCTGCATCCCGGACGCGCTGCTCGCGCCGGTGGCGCAGCGGCTGGGTGACGTGCCGGTGGTGGGGTCCTTCCGGGGCATCCCGGAGGCCGCCACCGCCATCGGCGCGGACACGGTCGCGGTGACCGCCTCCGGTGAGCTGACCGCGGCCCGGCTGCGCCGCCTCGGCTGGCAGTTGGAGGGGACCGGCATCGACCTGGTCGTGGCACCCGCGCTGACCGACGTCGCCGGCCCGCGCATCCACACCCGCCCGGTCGCCGGCCTGCCGCTGATCCACGTCGAGGCGCCCGAGTTCCGCGGGGTGCGCAAGCTGGTGAAGGGTTTCGTCGACCGGTCCGTCTCGTCGTTGGCGCTGGCGGTGCTGCTGCCGCTGATCGCGTTCATCGCGCTGGCCATCAAGCTGGACAGCCGGGGCCCGGTGCTGTTCCGGCAGGTCCGGGTCGGTCGGGGCGGGCAGGAGTTCGGCGTGTTCAAGTTCCGCACCATGGTGGTGAACGCGGACGCGCTGCTCGCCGAGCTGACCGCGCGCAACGAGACCGACGGCCTGATGTTCAAGATGCGCCAGGACCCCCGGGTGACCCGCGTCGGCCGGCTGCTGCGCAAATGGTCACTGGACGAGCTGCCGCAGCTGGTCAACGTGCTGCTGGGGCAGATGAGCCTGGTCGGGCCCCGCCCGCCGCTGCCCTCGGAGGTGGCCCGTTACGACGGTGACGTGGCCCGACGGCTGCTGGTCAAGCCCGGAATGACCGGCCTGTGGCAGGTCAGTGGCCGCTCCGACCTGAGCTGGGAGGACGGCATCCGGCTGGACCTCTACTACGTGGAGAACTGGTCCCTCGCCGCCGACCTCACCATCCTCTGGAAGACCTTCGGCGCGGTGCTGAACGGCCGCGGCGCGTACTGACCACCGGTCACGGCTGCGGGCCGGTCCAGTCCAGGCAGACGACCACCGCGTCGTCGACCAGGTCACCCGACACGAACGCGCGCAGATCACCGATCAGCGACCGGACGGCGTCCAGGGGGGCCATCGGCCCGGTCCGGCGCAGGAACCGGTCCAGCGCCGTCTCGCCGTAGCGCATGTGCTGACCGGTGGCCTCCACCACCCCGTCGCTGACCACGAAGACCCGGTCGCCGCGCTGCAGCGGGAACTTCTGCTCGTGGTAGTCGGTCGCCTCGAACATGCCCAGCGGGAACTGCGCCTCCAGCGGCTGCTCGGTGACGTCCCCGTCGCGGAGCAGGACCAGCCGGGGTGAGCCGGCGTCCACCACTGTCATCATCCCGGAGCGAAGGTCCAACTCCATCAGCAACGCGGAGAGGTGCTGCTCGCCCCGGTACAGGTCGTAGATGGCCTGGTCGGCGAGGGCGGCCTGGTCGGCCAGGCTCAGCCCGGCCCGACGCGCGTTGCGCAGCGCGTGGGTGGCCAGCGAGGTGAGCAGCGACGCGGCCACCCCCTCACCGGTGCCGTTGATCGTGGACAACCAGACCCGTTCCCCGTCGTCGGACCAGTCGAAGCTGTCGCCGCGCACGGCGTACGCCGGCTCCAACTGCCCGGCCAGGCTGAACGAGGGTCGGATCCGGCTGCGGCCGGGGAGCAGGTCCCACTGCATCTCGGCGGCCAGGGTGAGGCGTTGGGTGCGCTTGGCCGCCAGATAGACGTCGGTGCCGGCGGAGACCGCCGCCACCTCGTGGGCGAGCGCGGTGGCGATCTCGGCCAGCGCGGCGACGACGTCCTGGTCGTCCGGAACGGGTGACAGGCGCAGCACCCCTCGGCGTTCGCCACGCATGGTGACCGGGATCCAGGCAGTGCCGTCGGCCAGTATCGGCGACTGGTGGTCGAAGGCGCGCCAGGCGGGGTGCCCGGGGCTGGTGATCGAGTCGTCGTCGCCGAGTGGCAGCAGCTCCGCGATCCGGTAGTCGATCTGGTAGAGCTCGACGTCGGTGATCCCGTACGACTGGGCGAGCACGTCCCCGATGCCACCGACGAGCCGGTCAGCTGGTGTCTCGTTCAGGGCACGTCGTGCCCGATTGACCGGTTCGCTCATCGTCAGTCCTTCACTGAAAGCTCGACCACCAGGAGGTTCGGAGTACTCTCGGGCCACCATGGCCGAACTGAACCGTCCGACGGACCCTGAGACGAGTATGGCTGCCGCGCTGGATGCGACAGCCGCTGCCCTGCTGGGCATCTGGGAGTCTGCCCGGGAAGGGACCGCCAACCGCGTGTCCGGCGCCCAGTTGCGCGCGGTGATGGTGGTGGAACAGTACGACGGAATCAACCTGCGTCGGCTCGCCACCCGACTCGACATGCTGCTCAGCTCCGCCAGCCGTCTCTGCGACCGGCTGGTCGCCGCCGGCATGCTGGAGCGTGAGCCGGGCCGTTTCGATCGGCGGGAGATCTCGCTGCACCTCACCCCGGAGGCTCGCCGGCTCGTCGCCGAGCTGCGGGCCGACCGCCAGGGCCAACTCGCCGCCGTGCTGGGCGGGATGAGTCGGGAGGGCCGCGACGCGCTGCTGCGCGGGATGCGGGAGTTCGACGAGACCGCCCGCCGCCAGCAGGCGAAGCACGCGCCGGCGTCGGATGAGTCGACGGACCAGGGGGATTGGCCGGACGGCCCGGACCGGCCCGGTGGGCGGTCGGGGGACTGGTCGGGCGATTCGGGTCGGCAGACCCGAACGGGGTGGACGGGTTCGTCGGGCGGCCCGGAGCGATCGGTCGGCAGCACCAGGGAGTGGCCGGCCGGCGACCCGCCGGTGGCGCGTACCGCCTGATCGAGCCGGCCGGGCGGTCGCCCGCCGGTCATGCCGAAGCGCCCACGGCCAGCATCGCGATGTCGTCGTGGGCCTGCCCGCCCGCCCAGTCGTCGACGGCGCGGAGCACCCGGTCGATCAGCGCCGCCGGCGGTTGCCCGGCCGCCGCCACGAGCGCGGC
>NZ_JBEYSL010000064.1:0-19606 GCF_040642735.1 Micromonospora sp. NPDC047753
ACCCGCGGTCGTTGGGCCAGTCGCTCATCGGGTTGAACACCTTGGTCCCCAGCACCACCTTCTCCCGCCGGCGGTCGCCCTGGTCGAGATCAAGAGGTTTGCGTCACCCGGAGCGCGACTCCTGACGCAAACCTCTTGATCGACGGCTGTGGGGCGCGGTGTGAGGTGGACCCGGGGGGTGGGAAAGGGGTCCCGGTTTCGGGGGTGGGGTCGGTAGCCTCGCGGGCATGAGGATCGGCATTGTGGGGGCCACCGGCCAGGTCGGTGGCGTGATGCGGCAGGTGCTGGCGGAGCGGGAGTTCCCAGCGGAGCAGGTGCGGTTGTTCGCCTCGGCGCGGTCCGCCGGGCGTACGCTGCCGTGGCGCGACGGCGAGGTGACAGTCGAGGACGCCGCGACCGCGGACTATTCCGAGCTGGACATCGTGCTCTTCTCGGCCGGTAAGGGCACCGCCCGGGAGTTGGCCCCCCGGGTCGCCGAGGCCGGTGCCGTGGTGATCGACAACTCGTCGGCGTTCCGGATGGACCCGCAGGTGCCGCTGGTGGTCGCCGAGGTCAACCCGCACGCCGCCCTGGACCGGCCCAAGGGCATCATCGCCAACCCGAACTGCACCACGATGGCCGCGATGCCGGTGCTGCGTCCGTTGCACGCCGAGGCTGGCCTGGTTGGCCTGGTCGTCTCCACCTACCAGGCGGTTTCCGGCGCCGGGCTGGCCGGCGTCGCCGAGCTGGACGAGCAGGTCCGCAAGGTGGCCGAGCACGCCGCTGGGCTGGCCTTCGACGGGTCGGCCGTGGAGTTCCCCGCGCCGCGGTCGTTCACCCAGCCGATCGCCTTCAACGTCCTCCCGCTGGCCGGGTCGATAGTCGACGACGGCTCGTTCGAGACCGACGAGGAGCAGAAGCTCCGCAACGAGAGCCGCAAGATCCTGGAAATCCCCGGCCTGTTGGTCTCCGGCACCTGTGTCCGGGTGCCGGTCTTCACCGGGCACTCGCTCCAGATCAACGCCCGCTTCGCCAGGCCGCTCACCCCGCAGCGCGCCCACGAACTGCTGACCAACGCGCCCGGGGTGGCACTGACCGACGTCCCGACGCCGTTGCAGGCCGCCGGACAGGACCCGACCTACGTGGGCCGGATCCGCGCCGACGAGACCGTCGAGTACGGGCTGGCGCTGTTCTGCTCGAACGACAACCTGCGCAAGGGTGCCGCGCTGAACGCTGTACAACTCGCCGAGCTGGTCGCCGCCGAGCGCCGCTGACCGGCACGGTCGCCGAAACATCGAACAATCACCGAGCCCTCGCCGTACGTCGGTGGGGGCTCGGTGCCGTTCCGGGTGGTCGCCCGCGGCGGCCGGCCGGTCGTGCTTGGATGGGTCGGAGACGATCGTCCAACCTGGAGGACACGATGCCGGATGACCGGACCCAGCAGGCGTTGACCGATCTGGTGGCCGGCCGCTCGATGGGCGTGCTCGCCACGATCAAGCGGGACGGGCGTCCGCAGCTGTCGACGGTGCTCTACTCCTTCGACCGGGACGCGGGCCTGATCCGGGTCTCGGTCACCGACGGCCGTGCCAAGACCGCCAACCTGCGCCGCGACCCACGCGCCAGCTTCCACGTCAGCAGCGAGGACGGCTGGGCGTACGCGGTGGTCGAAGGTCGCGCCGAGCTGACCCCGCCGGCCACCCGACTCGACGACGACACGGTCGAGGAGTTGGTGGCGCTCTACCGGGGGCTGAGGGGCGAACACCCCGACTGGGACGAGTACCGCCAGGCCATGGTCGACGAGGGCCGGATCGTGCTACGCCTGCACGTCGAGCGGCTCTACGGCATGCCGCCCCGAGGCTGACCCGCCCCGAGGCTGACCCGCCGTTCAGGGTGACCCGCCACAGTCGATCAGCCTGGCTCGATCACTGTCACGCCGGGCCAACGCTGCGCCGGCCGGTGCCGGGCCAACCGCTGCCGCGACAGGGTCACGTTCACCCGGGCCGGGTTGTGCCGCCACACCCCGCCCAGCAGATCCGTCAGACCGTACGGCGCGCAGACGTCCAGCCGGCCGGCCTGGTCCAGGCGGACGGCCACCGCTGTCGCGTACTCCGGCCAGGTGGCGACCGCCTCGGCCACGCTGCGGTACGGCTCGATCGGGTCGCCGCCGAACGTGGCCGCGTACCAGGTGTGCACAGCCGCCTGGTTGCGAGCCTCCCACGGCGGCTGCGCCCACATCCCCTTCAACAACGCGGTGGCCCGGTCGTCGTCGGCTCGGGTCAGCCTCGCCGGGTCGAAGAAGACCACGTCCACGTCGCGGACCCGCGCCGGGTCGAACCCGTTGCCGTACCGCTCGCCCCAGACCAGGTCGCGCAGTGCGCCAGCGCCGATCCAGGCGTCCGGCAGCCCGGAATCACGCACCACCGCCAGCGCCCGGGTCAGCCAGCTGCTGCCGGCGACCAGGTCCCGCAGCTCGTCCTCGCCCGTCATCATGCGCCCACGCTAGGCAGCGGACACCCACACGGACAGCCCCGGTGGGCAGTCGGCGTTACCCCCTCCCACCCGGCGGGTAGACGGGCCGTGCCGACACCGAGAGGGGAGCACCATGACAACGGTCGGAGAGTTCATGACGACCCGGTTGGTGACGATGGACGGCAACGACACACTCATCGCAGCCGCGCAGGAGATGCGTGACAGCGCGATCGGCGATGTGGTGGTTACCGACGGTGACAGTGTGGTCGGCATCGTCACGGACCGGGACATTACGGTCCGAGGTGTCGCGGAGAACATGGACCCGGGCTCGACCCGGTTGAACCAGATCACCACTCGCGACGTGATCACGGTGAGTCAGTACGACGATGCCGTGGCCGCCGCGGACCTGATGCGGACGTACGCCGTACGCCGACTTCCGGTGATCGACGACGGGCGCCTGGTCGGCCTGGTGTCGATGGGTGACCTCGCTGTCGAGCGCGAACCACAGTCGGTCCTGGCCGACATCAGCGCCGACGACCCGAACAACTGACCCGTCCGCCGCGGCGCGCGCCGGCTCTCCCTTCCGGGAGGGCCGGCGCGTGGCGTCTCCACCCCCCTGCTCACCCTGATCGGGCGAGGTTGAGCGGGGGAGCGGCGGGGACCCGTTCGGGGACGTGCAACGCCGGCCGTCCGTGCGACGCGAGCGCGGTGGGTGGGATCCCCGGCCCGGCAACTGGGAGGAGTGGACCCGATGGTGGACGCGACCACGAGGTTCTTCGAGGACCTGGACCGGCGGGGGTACGAACCTCTGCTGGCCAAGACCTCCGGGACGCTGCGGATCGACCTGCACGAGGGGGCGCAGACCCGGCACTGGCTGCTGAGGATCGATCACGGCCGGCTCAACGTCAGTCAGGAGGATCAGGAGGCCGACACGGTGATCGGCGCGAGCCCGGTCCTCTTCGACGACATCGCCTCGGGGCGCGAGCACGGCCTGGCCGCGCTGTTGCGGGGGGACATGACGGTGTCCGGTGACGCTCGCCTCGTCGTACAGGTGGAGCGGATCTTTCCGGGTTCCCCGGACGCCCGCGGGCCGCGTCGGCGATTCGCGGGGGAGGAGCACTGATGGGGCAGAGCAACACGATCCGGATCCTGGACGGCAACACGTTCGTCGTCTGCGAGGACACCGGTGACATCGAGGCGACGCCGAGCGAGCCCACCGGGCTCTTCTCCATCGACACCCGGTTCCTGTCGACCTGGGTGCTGACCATCAACGGTGAGCGACTCAACTCGCTCTCCTACGACGACCTGCAGTACTTCGAGTCGCGATTCTTCCTTGTCCCGGGGATGGCCACGCACTACGTGGACGCGAAGCTGTCGATCATCCGCGAGCGCGCGGTGGGCGGCAGCTTCTGTGAGCGGCTGACCATCCTCAACCACGACGAGAAGCCTGTCGACCTGGAAGTCCGAATGGACGCGGCGTCGGACTTCGCCGACCTGTTCCAGGTGAAGGACGAGATCCTCAACAAGAAGGGCGAGATCTACACCGAGGTGGAGTCGGACCGGCTGCGGCTGGGGTACCGGCGGGGGAACTTCAGGCGGGAAACCGTCATCTCGTCGTCGACGTCGGCCCGGTACGACAGCAAGGGCTTCGCGTACACCGTGCACCTGGAGCCCAACGAGCAGTGGGATGCCTCGATCGACGTCCAGACCTACGCGGTCGGACCCGGTGGCCGGGACCTGCGGTTCGGCCTGCGCAAACACGGCACCGAGCGGCTCGCCCTCCAGCACGACCTGGAGAAGTGGATCGCCGACGCTCCGAAGGTCAACAGCGAACACGGGCGCGTGGCGAGCACGTACCGGCGGAGTCTGATCGACCTGGCGGCGCTGCGCTTCTCGCCGCTGTCGCTGGGCGGTGCCACCCTGCCGGCCGCCGGTCTGCCCTGGTTCATGACCATGTTCGGCCGGGACAGCATCCTCACCTGCCTGCAGACACTGCCGTTCACCCCGCAGCTGTCGAAGACGACGCTGCGCATCCTGGCGTCCCTGCAGGGCAGCCGGTTCGACGACTTCCGGGACGAGGACCCGGGGCGCATCCTGCACGAGATGCGCTACGGCGAGACCGCGGCCTTCGAGGAGCAGCCACACTCGCCGTACTACGGCTCGGTGGACGCGACGCCGCTGTTCATCGTGCTGCTCGACGAGTACGAAAAGTGGAGCGGGGACGTCGCGCTGGTCAAGGAGTTGGAGCAGGAGTCCCGGGCGGCGCTGAGGTGGATCGACAACTACGCCGACCTGGTTGGCACCGGCTACATCTGGTACGAGCGACGCAACACCGACACCGGTCTGGAGAACCAGTGCTGGAAGGACTCCTGGGATTCGATCTCCTACTCCGACGGCACGCTGCCGCCGTTCCCCCGGGCCACCTGCGAGGTGCAGGGGTACGCGTACGACGCGAAGGTCCGCGCGGCCCGGTTGGCGCGCGAGTTCTGGGGTGACCCGGAGTTCGCCGACCAGTTGGAGCGGGAGGCGGCGGAGCTGAAGGAGCGGTTCAACCGGGACTGGTGGGTGGACGACGGCGGGTACTACGCCCTGGCCCTGGACCCGGACGGCCGGCAGTGCGACATCCTCAGCTCCAACATCGGCCACCTGCTGTGGAGCGGGATCGTCGAACCCGAGCGGGCGGAGAAGCTCGCCGCGCACCTGGTCGGGCCGCGGCTCTTCTCCGGCTGGGGGGTGCGCACCCTCGCCGAGGGGGAGGCTCGCTACAACCCCATCGGCTACCACAACGGCACGATCTGGCCGTTCGACAACTCGTTCATCGCCTGGGGTCTGCGCCGCTACGGCTTCGCCGAGGAGGCCGCGACCATCGCCAACGGCATCCTGGACGCGGCCACGTACTTCGACGGCCGGCTGCCGGAGGCATTCGGCGGCTACCCGCGGGAGCTGACCAAGTTCCCGGTGGAGTACCCGACGGCATGCAGCCCGCAGGCATGGTCGACAGGTACCCCGCTGCTGCTGCTGCGCACCATGCTCGGTCTGGAGCCGCACGAGGGTCACCTGGCGGTCGAGCCACGGCTGCCGGTGGGGATGGGTCGCATCGAGGTGCTGGACATCCCCGGTCGTTGGGGCCGGGTGGACGCGTTCGCCCGGGGTCGACTGGACCTGGACAACCTCGCGGACTGACCGATTCAGCCGCCGAACCGGCGGTGGCGTCGCCGCCCGCGTCGCCGCCGCCGGGTCGCCACCCAGCCGATCCCCAGCCGGTCAGGGTAGATTCTGCGAATGCCGGAGCTCGTGTACCCGCCCGTTATCGCCACCGCCAAGACGCTGTTCCGGGTCCTCGACCTGAAGATCACCATCGAGGGCGCCCACCACGTACCCCGCACGGGCGGGGCGGTGCTGGCCAGCAACCACGTCAGCTACCTCGACTTCGTCTTCGCCGGTCTGGGCGCGAACGCGTCGGGCCGCCTGGTGCGGTTCATGGCCAAGGATTCGGTCTTCACGCACAAGATCTCCGGCCCGCTGATGCGCGGTATGCGGCACATTCCGGTGGACCGGCAGGCCGGCGCTGCCTCGTTCCGCGCCGCCGTGGGTGCGCTCAAGAAGGGCGAGGTCGTCGGCGTCTTCCCCGAGGCGACGATCAGCCGGTCGTTCACCGTCAAGGAGCTCAAGAGCGGCACGGTCCGGATGGCCCGCTCGGCGAAGGTGCCGGTGTTGCCGGTCGCGCTGTGGGGCACCCAGCGCCTCTGGACCAAGGGCCGCCCGCGCACTCTCACCCGTCGGCACACGCCGATCACGATCCTGATCGGCGAGCCGATCAGCCCGGCGGACTTCCCGGACCCGAACGTGCTGGCCGCCGAGCTGACCACCCGCCTCAGCGCCCTCGTCGACCGGGCACAGCGGGATTATCCGGACACTCCGGCCGGCCCGGACGACACCTGGTGGCAGCCCGCGCACCTGGGCGGCAGCGCGCCCACGCCGGAGGAGGCCGCCGCTCTGGACGCCGCCGCCGAACACCCCGCTCGCAGCGCCTGACGCTGAAGGCGTGTGTCGACGTTCTCGGCGGGCTCGGGGCTTCGACGCGCGCCCCAGCTGGCCGGATCGCTCCGCGCCGGGGCGGAACGGTGTCTGCCGACGTGGACGGTCAGTGTCACCGCTGCCCGGATGCTGCGCCGCCTGCGAGCCCGCCCCACGAGGTCGGATCCGGTCTTGAGCGGTAGTAGTCGTCCCGGGAGTGGAACTCCACCGGCAACGAGCCGGGCAGCGTGATCCGGGTGTCGCCGGCGAGCAGACCGGGGCCGGCCCGCAGCAGCAGCACGTCGCGCTCCTGGGCCGAGAGGTCGACCAGTTGTGGACGGTTGAGCCGGAACATGGCAACCGCGCGGCGGACCTGCCGGGCCAGCGCCACGACCTCGGCTGTCATTCCGCTGAGGGCCAGCGCCGGCTGCTGAATGGTGCGCAGCGCGTCGCAGACGATCAGCAGCTGGGCAGGGACGTCCGGCGTGCTCGTCGGCAGCTCCAACCGGGACGGCCACTGCCAGCGGATCTGACCGCTCATCAGGCCGTTCAGTCGAGCTGGTGGCCGGGCCCGGTGCGTGCCGTCGGCGACCAGCGACAGGTGCGAGCCACTGCCCACCCAGCAGATCCGCTGGTCGGTGACGGTCACCGCGACCGGCTCGGGCAACTGCCAGCGGCGTCGCACCTCGCTCGGCCCGAGCAGGTAGCCCGCGACCAGCAGTCGGTGTCGCCCGAGCAACCGCTCGCCGGGCATGGGTCGCAGGTTGTAGCGGCGGTCCAGGGTCGGGCCCACGTCGTCGTCGGTGGCGTCGAACCGGTGAGGACCGATGAAGAAGGGGGACGCGTCGGCGTGCATCGTCACGACCTTCCGGTCAGCTGGCTGTGTAAGAAAGCCTTCCGGACCGGAGCGCCCCTGTCATGACGCCTGTTAGGGGGTCGGCCGGTCGTGTGCCGCCTGTGACCGGTAGATGCCGATCTCCTCCGGGCGGACGAGACCGTCCTCGATCGCACGGGCGAGTAGTGCCGCCTTTGTGGCGGCGGGTCGCCCCGCCCGGGTGTACTTGATCCGTGCCCGGTCGACGTACTGCTTCACTGTGTGCTCGCTGATCTGCATCCGCCGGGCCACCGACGCCTTGGACATCGACTGGAACCAGAGCAGCAGCGCCTCACGCTCCTTGTCGGACAACATCGGCCGGTCCGGCCGTGGGTCGCCGACCATCGCACCGGCCAGCGCCGGCGGCACGTACGGACGGTCGCTCGCCGCGGCCAGCACCGTCTCCACGCAGTGTTCCCGGCCCTCGTGCTTGGCCAGGAACGCCACCGCCCCGGCGTCCAGCGCGGCGAGCATCGTCTGCGGGTCGGTGTGCTCCGAATAGACCACCACCCGCCGGCCGGCGGCGCTCAGCTCGGCCAACTTGTCCAACGCCATCCGCCCGTGCAGTCGCAGATCGAGCAGTATGACGTCGGCGTGCGGCGCCGCCCGCAGCACCGCGTCCGGGTCGTCGCCGGTGGCGAGCACAGTCAGGCGAGGCTCGGTGGCGAGCCAGGCGCGGACCCCCTCGACCACCACCGGATGGTCGTCGACGATCGCCACCCCGACCGGTCGATCGCCGGTCACCGCCGCCACCGGGTCTGCGCCCATCTGATGTTTCCGTCCCGTTCGTAGAGGTACTCCACCGGCCCGTCGTCGTGCTCCCCGGGAGGCGGGCCGGTCGACTCCGGCCCCTCCCGGTCCGGTGTGACCAGGCTGACCACCACCTCGTCCGAGCCGGAGACCACTGTCAGACGCGCCCATTCCCGGGCGTCGGCGAGGGTGCCGGTGAGCGGGTCGGCCAGCCGGCGGCGGACCTCCACCGGCAGCGGCGGCGGGGTGCCGATGGTGACCAGGTCGATCGGAAGGCCGTTGCGTTCCGCCAGGTCGGCGGCGGCTCGCAACTCGTGCAACAGCGGGTCGGGCACATCGTCGGACTCGGCGATCAGCCGGCGCAGTCGGGCGGCGGCCAGCATGCACCGGCGCTGCACCTCCGGGTCGTCCGGGTCGGCCTGGCCGGCGGCCAGGTCCCCGAGGACCCGCCCGGCCGCCGAGCTGACCAGGGCCAGCCGGTCCCGGCGTTCCCGAAGGCCCCGCTCGGCAGCGTCCCGCTCCGCGGCCATCGCGTGACCGGCAGCCGACACGGCGGCCCGTTCCCGAGCCAGGCCGACGATGACGGTGCTGCCCACGAAGACCGCCACCGGCAGCGAGAACGTGCCGTAGACGTACATCACGTAGCGGGCCACGTCCGCCGGATCGGGGCCGTGCCCGAGCACCGCGACCAGGGCGATCAACGCGTGCGTGCTGAGGAGGGCGATCAGCCCCACGACACGCCGGCCCCACACCGCCAGCACGAAGAACCAGCCGAGCGTGCCCCACACCCAGTTGGCGGCGGTGAACAACTGCCGCTCACCGGCCGCGGCGAAGACGGCCGCGTCGACGACAAGCAGCAGCCCGGCCAGCGGCCACGGCGGCAGCGGCGAGCCTTGCAGCAGCCGTACCCCGGCGATCGCGCCGGTCACGGCGACCAGTACCCAGGCGCCGAGCACCACCGCTGGCGCGGCGAACTCCGCACGGGCGGACAGCACCGCCGGCAGCGCGATCGCGACGTGCCAGGCCAGCGCGATGGCGACGGCGGCGATCCGGGCACCCCGGTCGGACGCGTGCGCCACGGCGGCCGGGGCGGCGAGCGCCGCGGGGGAGTCCGGTTCCCGAGGCGTCGGAACGCTGGTCCAGTTCAATGTCTCCGGCGCGTCGGTCGGGTGCGCCGGGGCGTTCAGGTCAGCCGACACCGGGCCACTCCAGCCGAATCCGGGTGCCCACGCCGACGGCCGAGTGCACGTCGGCCCGGCCACCGACAGTCGCCATCCGGCCACAGATGGACTCGCGCAACCCGTACCGGTGCGGTGGGACGGTGGCCAGGTCGAAGCCGGGGCCGTCGTCGGCGACCTCGACCACGACGCCGATGGCGTCGCGGGTCAACCGCAGCGCGGCCCCGGCGCCCGGCGCGTGGCGGACCACGTTGGACAGCGCCGCGTAGGCGCTCTCGCTGATCGCGTCGGCCACGCCGACCGGGACGGCGCAGGACGCCAGGTCCAGCCGTACCGCAAGCTCGGGTAGCCGGCCGGCCACCAACCGCAACCGCCCGTCGAGCGGCACCGGGCCGTCGCCGGCCACCGGGCCGACGTCGGTGAGCGCGACGAGGGTACGCAGGTCGGCCGCGCAGCGGTCCCGGAAGACTGTCGAAGGCCCGGCCACCGCGCCCAGCCCCACCATGGTCAGCGTCCCGAGCACCGTGTCGTGCAGGTCGCGGTTCTGCTGGCGTTCGGCCTCGCGGGCGGCGCGTGCGACCAACGCCTCCCGGGTCAGCCGCTGGTGTTCGACGAAGGCGCGGTCCGCCCGGTCGATGCGTCGGCGCATGACCGCCGCCATCATCGCCGTGCAGGCGGTCTGCGCCAGCAGCGTGGCCGCGTGCGCCCGGGCTTCGGTGGGGTTGCCGGCGGCCTGCGCCCCGGTCACGTAGGTGGCTATCACGAGTAGTCCGGCCGGGATCGACCAACGTGCCGAGGCCGTGGCCTGTGTGTTGATCACCGTGGTGCTGGCCAGCACGGCGATCCAGCTGCCCTCGCCGGGCAGCACCTCGGGCGCCACCAGCACCGGGATGAGCAGGCAGGTCAGCGCGGTGACCGCCACGTCACCGCCGACGAGGCCGGGGCCGATGCCGTGGCGCAACGCGCGGTGTGCGTACCAGAGGGACCAGCCGGTCAGCACTCCCACGGCGGGCAGCAGCACCGCCTGCTGCACCGGCGGGGTCTGCACCGACACGGCGACCGCCGCGCCGAACAGCCCGCAGCTCAGCCTCAGCAGCGCTGGCAGCGTGGTGAAGATGAGGCCCAGGGCCCCGCCGGCGGGATTGTCCAGCGTGGGCGGCACGGTCGGGGTGGCAACGGCCGGCATCGGGAAGTGTCCTTCCGACAACGACCCGGTCCGGGTCCACGCGGCGTAGATCGACATCGGACAATAGCATGGCGGACCGTGACGGGGTCATCCCTTGTGTGCGGAGTGTCGCTAATGTGTCACTCTGTGCTGCGGTGGTGCGGGCGCTGCGGCGTGATCCACTCGCGTTCACGGAAGTCGGGGTGTCCGGAGCCGGCTGACCACCCGACATCATGAAAACCGAGTCGATCACCGGGTGCGATGGAGCGACCACCCGGCCGGAACCGGGGGCACCCGTCGTCCGTCTCATCCCCGGATGGAAAGGTGGTGAGCCGGATGCGCTCGTCCCGTACGGCACTCGCGGTGGCACTGCTCGGCATGACGTTGGGCGGCTGCGGTGGCACGGAGGTTGGGCCGGGTCGGGCCGACGAGCCCGCTCCGGCTCAGATCGTCGACGGATGGACCTCCTGCGCCACGGAGGCGCCCAGGGCCGGCGAGATGACCACGGAGGCGTCACCACCGGCCGTGGACGAGCCGGCGATCGGTCGCATCGACCCCACGTTCACACCGGTCGCGGCCGTGGTCTGCGGGCGGGAGATTCGGCCGGGACCCAAGGGCGGCCAGGAGCAGGTCGCCACCGAGCGACGCGCCGAGGAGATCGCACGGCTGATCACCGCGCTGCGCCTTCCCGACGAACAGGCCAACGGGGAGGTCGCCTGCACCCTCGACATGGTCATTCCGCCGTGGCTCGCACTGGTGGACGAGCGGGGGCGTTGGCTTCGGCCCCACATCCCGACGGACTCCTGCGACAAGCCGCGCCCCGAGGTGATCGCCGCTCTGGCCGGGCCGCAGTGGACCACTGTGGACACCCGTACCATCCGGCAGGTCGAATCCGCGGCGGCCGAGGCCGCCGGATGTGCCCAACAGTGGACGGACCTGGTGTGGGTGGAGACCCGCAATGGCCGCCCCGGGCCGCCTCCGCCGGCCCGCTCGACCGCCGGGCCGCTGCGCCTCTGCGTCTACGAGATGCCCGCGTCGCTTCAGGAGGGCGAGAAACCGCCGGGTGATTTCGTGTACGGCGGCCCGCTGCCGGCCGAGCGTCAGGCGGGCGTGCTCCGGGGGTTGTCCAACCGTCGGGCGGTGGTCGACTGTGCCACCGCGGCGAGCCGCTTCGCGGTGCTGCGCCCGCTCGAAGGGGCGGGCCCCGACCGGTACGTGGAACTCGACGGCTGCCGACGGTTCCTGGTCGCGCCAGCGACGGGTGGTGCGCAACTTGGCCAGGGCGACGCGGCTCTGGCCGCCTTGCTGGGGCCCGTCTAGAAAGTCGGAGGTACGCGCTACCGTCCCGGTCATGGCAGCTCGGATTTCCCTCACCCTCGACTCCACGGACGCGCAGGTGCTCGCCGCCTTCTGGAAGGAGGCCCTGGGTTACATCGACGAGCCACCACCGCCGCCCTTCGCCACCCGCGCGGAATGGCACGCGCAGTTCGACCTGCCAGAGGACGACCTTCCCGAGCACGGCGCGTGGCTGTGCGACCCCGATGGTGTCGGCCCCTACCTCTCCATCCTCAACGTGCCCGAGCCCAAGACGGCGAAGAACCGGCTCCACATCGACATCCGGGTGCCCGGCCACGGCAACTCCGACGAGCAGTGGGCGCGGATCCGGGCTGAGGCCGAGCGGCTGGCGCGTGCCGGCGGACGGGTCCTGGCGGAGTTCGACCAGCAACACGTGGTGATGGCCGACCCGGAGGGCAACGAATTTTGCGTGGCGGCGGCCTCAGCCTGAGCACGGCGTCACCAGGTCTCCAGGCGGTCGAGGTCGCGGGCCGGCCGGTACCCGCCGAGGATCGCCAAGCCCTCCGCCTCGGTGTAGCCGTTCCCCCAACCCTTGCGGAACGCCTCGACGACGCAGGGCTTGACGGTCATCTCCAGGACGTCACTGCCTTGCCGACGAGCCCGGTACGGGCCGGCGACGAGATCCCCGGGCCGGGCGTCATCGCGGGCCGGAGCGGGTTGCGCCCGAACGGTCAGCCAACGGCCGGACGCGTCACCAACCACCAGAGCGCCCTCGACGAAAAAGTCCCGCGCCGAACGGCCGAGCGTGACCGAGCACTCCAGCAGCCGTCCCTCGGGCGGCAGCGACTCCAGGCGGAACGGCACGACGCACCGGTGGGCGCGGTCGAACCGCATCCGGCTCGCCGTACCCGTCGCATCGTCAAGGGTGGTCGCGTAGGTTTCCACCTGGGCCCAGAGCCCGTCGGCGGGCTGCCAGCGGACGAACCACAGCTTCCGGTCGCCGGACGGATCGAACCAGGCGACCCCCGAGCGGTCGCCGACCCGTACCTCGGTCCGTCCCTGCGGTCGCCCCTGCGAGGACAACGTCTGTTGGAGCCCGTCGAGCAACGCCTCGGTGCGCGCCAGCACGAAACGGGCCTGACCGCTCGGACCCCGGAACTCGACGCTCTCGATGCCGCGCCCGGTGCGCCACGTGGCGAAGTCGGCACCGTTCACCAGGGTGTCGGTCGTGAAGTGCACAGTCGCGGCATCGGCGCCGACCTCCTCGGGGCGTACGGTCCCATCGCTCTGTGCCTCCGGCAGCATCAGTGCCGCGACCGGCATGACCGGGTCATCGGTGCTCCGAACGCCCGGGATCGCCAGCACCACCGAGGTGAGAGCGACACACGCCGCTGCCACGCCCCCGGTGATCAGCCCCCGCCGCCGCAGTCGCAACCGCCGGCCCCGATGCCGGGCCTGTCGCACGATCGGCGCCGGGTCGATGTCGCCTCCCGCCCGATGCCTGAGCGTGCTGGCGAGCTGCTCGTCGAGGTCACTGAACATCAGAGCTCTCCTGCCCATGCGTGGGTTGCCGCACCCTGTCGTCGACGCAGCGCCGCCAAGGCCCGCTTGGCGTGTGTGCGTACCGTCCCGGTTGAACAGGCGAGGATCTCGGCGATCGACGTGTCGTCCAGATCCTCGTAGTAGCGCAGCACGATCACGGTGCGCTGACGTGCCGGCAGATCACAGACCAACCGCCACAGTGCGTCGCGCTCGGCGACGCCGGCGGCCTCGTCCACCCCGCCGGCCCGGTCGAGCACCGCGGCAACCGAGATCTCCCGGCTGCTGAACCGACGCCACCACGAGTTGTGGGTGTTGACGAGCATGCGCCGGACGTACGCGTCCGGCTGGTCCGTCCGCGAGATGCGCCCCCACCGGGCGTACGCCCGGGCGAGGACCTCCTGAACCAGGTCCTCGGCCCGATGCTCGTCACCGGTCAACAGCCGGGCGAGCCGCACCAGCGCCGAAGTGCGAGCGAACGCGTACTCCTCGAACGTCACGCCCTATTAACGCCGTAGGCCGGCCAACCCGTAGACACCCGCCGGGCACTTTCTACCGAGCAGGGCCGTCGTGACACGCCCACCTGTCGAGGCGTCGGCGGGGCTACCTCCGTCCGTGTCGGGAGAAAATCTATGAGCGAAGCGCTAGACATTCGTGCCCTCGCCGACTAACGTTCCTGGGGTCGAGAGAGCAAACAAAGACGCTGACGTTGCCGCCCCGCACGAGGGCGAAGGAGCGGGGCCCAGAAAGCTTGTAGGGCCTGCTCAGTTCGGCGACGGGCACTTGCCGTCGATGGTTAGTACGTGGAAGGCGTGTGACAGCGGGTGAGGCCGAGGCTTGTTCAGGGCTTCACCCGAGGTTGAGAAAGGTTCGTCGCACGTGTCAGGGCCATGAAGTCGCGTGGGGCTCGGACACCGACGGACAGCACGGAGTACGACAGAGGAAATCAGAGGCAAGGGAGGGCATTACACCGTTGGATCGCCCGCTGCCAGTCGCGTTCGTGGGCTGGGCGCGGACACCGCAGTTTCCATCGAACGAGAGGTGGTCTCCGGTCACGCTTATGCGATCCTCGCACCCGAAGTCGTCCCTGACGGCTGGTGCGGACAAGACAAGCCGACGTTCTGTCGGTAGATGGTGTTCCTGACCCACAACCCTTGGGCCCCGGTGCTTCCGAGCACCGGGGCCCTCGTGATGGAGGTTCCATGGCTCAACCCGACGACATGTTCGACGATGAGGACTACCCCGCCTACACGATGGGCCGTGCCGCCGAGATCCTCGGCTGCTCGCAGGACTTCCTACGCCGACTCGGCGATGCGAAACTGATCGATCCGCAGCGCTCCAGTGGCGGGCACCGCCGCTACTCCCGCTACCAACTGCGCCTTGCCGCGAGAGCCCGGGAGATGTGCGACCAGGGCACCGACATGGCCTCGGCCTGCCGGATCATCATTCTTGAGGACCAACTCGAAGAGGCCCTTCGGCGCAATGAGCGCCACCAGCAGGGCTGAGATGGTTGCGGCGCTGATAGGTCGTTGAATGCCGGTCATGTCGCTGACGATCGGACCGGCGTTCACCATCCCCGGGTACACCACAGTGGCCGCAACCGCCTCCGACAGTGGATGCGAGGCGACTGTGTATGCCGCCGATGTCGTGGTGGGCCACCCGGCCTTCTGGTCGCACTACCTGGCCGGCCCACTCGGCGCGGACAGGGAGGTGGACGCTGCCTTCGAGGTCACAGCGGCCGTGAGAGCGAGCGCCGCATCCACGACTGTCATGCACGGAGGCACCGCACCGCCGGAGTAGCGTCGGGTGGGCCGACTAGCCGACGTCCCTGGCAAACAGCGCCACCACAGTCGGATTGTGTGTGCTGAGGCCGATCCGCTGCGCCCAGCGTCCGAGGCCGACCAGTCCGACCCCATGGGCCTCCTGCTCAGCGCCGGCCGCGATGACCGCACTCAGGGTGGTTGCCCGATCACCCATTTGAGAAATGGCGATCGGGTTCACCCGTGAGTCATCCGTGGCGGCGTCGTCCTCAAGCCAAGCAGGCGACACGCCGGCGTACTCGACTGTCATGACCGACGTCGGGGTGGCGGCTGACATGGATGTCTTCCAGCTTCTGCCGAGAGTCTGCGTAACGGATGTGGGGCTCGGTCGGAACTTCGGCTCAGTTGGCTGTACGAAGCCCTGGTGATGGTCTCGACCGGGCACGACAAGCCGCTGACCTGCGGTGGTGAAGTGCGCCCGGCAGGATTCGAACCTGCGGCCTTGGGATTAGAAGTCCCCTGCTCTATCCGCTGAGCTACGGGCGCGCGTGGCGTGGATGTCGCGCCCAGAGGGTACCGCCGTCCCAATGCCCGACGGCGAAAAGGGTGCCCGCGTCCACGTTGCCGAGCAGAGTCTCACGTCCGCCCCGTAGCGGGCATCCGGGTTACCTCGGGGCGGCCCGGCCGCGGACCGTACCGTTGGCTGGTGCTGCTGGATTCCGACGCCGAGAGCGACGTCGCCTACGAGCTGTGCCAGGTCGTCGGTCGGGCGATCCTGCCGTACCGGTCATCGGGCGACGTCGGTACCGCGTTCTTCTTCAGGGACGGCGACGACCCGGTGGGAGAGTCGCTGCTGACGGCGGCCGACCTGGTGGGCGGTTCGGGCGGTGAGTTGACCCTGCGGGCCAGTGTCACTGAGCCGGCGGGGGTGGCCCCGGCCGTCATTTCCGAGGCTGAGATCGTGCCCGGTTGGGCCCGCTTCGCGGGCGACGGGGTCGCCGTGTTGCCGACCGCCGGGCTGCACCGGTATGCCGGCGACGGAGGCTGGCGGTGGCGGGTCCAGCCGGTGCCGGCGGGGATCGCCGCCGGGCCCGAGGTGGTCGCCCGCCTCGGTGCCGACACCAGTTCCGCTTTCGTGCTGGCCCACGGGGTACGCGAAGACGGGTCGCGACCGCTGGAGGTCGCGATCGAGCGGGTGGTCCGCGACGGGGACGCCGTGCTGATCACCACCGAGCTGCCACCGGGGTACGTCGGCGCACCGGTCTTCATCGTGCAGGCCGAAGCCGCCGGTGAGGTTTCCCCGTACTGCCTGGGCCTGGTTTTGCCCGGTGTCGGCGCGCACCCGGTGGCGACCTTCGACCGGATCAGTGCCGTCCTTCGGGCGACGCCCGGCGACGTCTGAACCGCGCGCCCGGCCTGGTCAGCCGCCGGCAGTCGTCGCCTTCGCCGGGTCGGCCGGCTGCGCGTCGGTCGGCGCTGTGTCAGCGCGGCCGGCATCGGTGGGCGCGGCGGCAGCTGGGACCGCGTCCGTTCGCGCGGCGTCGGTCGGGGTGGCATTGGTTGGCGTGGCGTCGGCGGGGGCGGTGGGGCCGGCGGCGAGGAACGCCTCGGCCCAGCGGCCCACCTCGTCGAAGACCTTCGTCCGCACGGCCGGGCCGGAGAGCGTGAGGTCGTGCAACCCGCCGTCGAAGCGCGCCAGTGTGACGTGGCGACCGAGGCGGGGCGCGTAGCGGACCATGTGCTCGACGTCCAGTACGGCGTCGGCCAGGGTCGCGTTGTCGTGCCATTTGGTGCCTCGGAATGACCGGGTCGAGCAGGCCAGCAGCACCGGCACCTGGATGTCCAGCCCGGCGCGCAGCCGGCGTTGCCCGGTGCGGATCGCGTTCAGCCAGCCGGCCCGAACGGGGAACCCGGCCAGCGGCTTCCACGCCAGGTCGTAGGTCCACTCGCCGCGGTGGTCGGAGTGGATGCTCTCGCCGTACACAGTGCCCAGCCCGAACGGCAGGATGCGGTGCGGCGCCCTGCGGCCCAGCCGGGACACGGCGGCCGCGAGGGGTCGACGGACCGCCCAGGGGGCGTTCAGGTCGAAGAAGGGGCTGTTGAGCACCAGGCCGTCGATGGTGCCGGTGTCGCGGCGGGCGTCCGCCCAGAGCGAGATGATCAGGCCACCGGTGGAGTGGCCCATCGCCAGCAGGGTGTCGTGCCCGTCGTCCTTGCGGATGATCTCGGCGGCGGCGTCCAGCTCGGGGAAGTAGTCGCTGATGTCGCGGCAGAAGTTCGGGGTCTGGGCCGGGAGCAGACTCCGGCCGTACTTACGCAGGTCGAGCGCGTAGAAATCCCAGCCTCGCTCGGCGAAGAAGTCAGCCAGGTGAGTCTGGAAGAAGTAGTCGACGAAGCCGTGCACGTAGAGCACGGCCCGCCCGGTGGGGCGCTCGGCCCGCCGCCGGACCAGTGTCGCGACAACGGGGCCTTCGTCGTCGGTGCCCAGGTCGATCGTCTGCCGCTCGTACGGCGGCCCCAACACGTCCGGTTCCACGAACGCGACGCTACGCCGCCAACCTACCCAGCGGTAGCCCACGCCCGCCCGATGCTCGCCCCCGCGATCTTGCACTTTGTGTCCCGGCGTAAGGGGCGATTGCCGCCATTCGGCGTTCGAAAGTGCAAGATCGCGGGGGTGTGGCGTGGGTCAGGCGGTTTCCGCGTCGGCGCGGAGGGCCGGGTCGGCGGGCTCGTCGGCCTCGACCTGCGGCTGCGGGACATCGCGCAGGTGCTTGTTGTGCCGGGGCTCCTGGCGGGTCTTGGCGTCGTTGAGCTTGCGGCGCAGGTCGTCCCGGACGTCATTGAGGGCGGCGTGCAGATCCTCCTCGGCGGAGGTGGTGACGATCTTCTGTCGGCCGGCGATCCAGCACTCCAGGGTGACCTTCTGACCGCGCGCCTCCCGGTCCTTCACCGACACCTCCAGCTCGGTGGCATCGGCGTGGAAGCTGGCGAGCCGGGCGTCGAGGGTGCCGAACTGCTCGGCGATCCAGTTGCGGTCGCCCTGGGAGAACCCGGCGCCCACCCGCAGGCACTCAGCCACGGTGGCCGGGTTCGCCACGGCGCTCATCGCTGCGCCTCGGAAGCGTTCGCGGAGCCGATGGTAGTGATCATCATGGCGCTGACCTCTCGTCGACGTGGAGCTGTCGGTGGTGCGTTGATCAAGTCCTTACCCAGTTCGGGCGGCCTGGGAAACCGTGGACGGCGGGTCGGGTGGGTCGGGCGTACCACAGCAGGTCTTGATCAGGGCGTTGTCCACAGGTGGGTTCGTCATCCACAGGTCGGAGACGGGTGCTCACAAAGGGCGCCCTCAGTGTCGATGCTCGTTTCGAGTCGACTCGCGCTGGCAGGCCCCGATCCCCCTGGAGGGACGATGTTCGACACTTACGTGACAATCGTCGGCAATGTGCTGACTACGCCCGAGTGGCGGCGTACGACCCAGAGCAACACCCTGGTGGCCAACTTCAAGGTCGCCTCCACCGCCCGCCGACTCGACCGGGACAGCGGCCGGTGGGTTGACGGCAATTCGCTCCGCGTCCGCGTCAACTGCTGGCGCAAACTCGCCGAGGGGGTGGCGGCCTCCGTCATGGTCGGCGATCCGGTGGTGGTCTGCGGGCGGCTCTACACCCGCGACTGGACCGACGACGGCGGTAACCACCGCACGCTCTACGAGTTGGAGGCGGTGGCCGTCGGCCATGACCTGTCCCGGGGGCGCGCCCGCTTCCTGCGCAACCGGCCGAGCATGGCGACCAGCACGCTGGAGGACGCGGAGGCCGAGAGCCGGGTGCACGGCGAGCCCACCGAGCCGGTGCCGGCCGGGCAGGCGCCAACGCTGCCCGACGACGGTCCGCTGGACGACGACTTCGAGCTGCCCGACTACGCGGAGCTGCGAACCAGCCCGTTCGGCAACGTCCCGGCGGATGACGACAGCTCTCCGAGCGGCGGCGTCTTCGGTGACCGCGGAGCGCTTGCGAGCGGCGGACAGGGCGGGCCGGCCGACGCTGCTCCGGCACTCGACGACGAGTTGGCCCCGTCGCCCGAGGCGGACGACGACAACGCCGACGGTGACCTGGACGTCGAGTTGGGTTCGGTGCCCGACGAGGGGCAGCCGGAGCCGGCGCAGCCCGGTCGAGGGCGGCGTGGTCGGGGCCGGATTCCGCAGCCAGCCTGACCGATCGGCTCGGCCGTCGCGGTTGAGCGGCACGACGGGGGCGGGGTGGCGGCGCGACCAGCGTCGTCACCCCGCGTGACAGGACGTCGGCGGGTTTGCCGGCCTGTCACTCGACGGGTTCTCGTTGCCGGTGCGGCACCGTGGGTTGGGTTGGTTCACGGGGTGCTCGTCTAGGCTGGCCGGCCGGAGGTGGTGCGGGTGCGACGGACAGCGCCGATGGCGAACGCGGTGGGGCTGCTGGCCGGGTACGCGCTGGACAGGCTGCTCGGCGACCCCCGCCGGTGGCACCCGGTGGCCGGCTTCGGGCAGGCGGCGGGCGCGCTGGAGCGCCACCTCTACCGCCCGGACCGAACGGCGGGTACGGCATTCACC
>NZ_JBEYSL010000065.1:0-19566 GCF_040642735.1 Micromonospora sp. NPDC047753
GGCGGCGCCTACCGTGCGGTTGGTCGCCTCGTCGATGATGACGAAGCCGCCGGTGGTGCGGTTACGGCGGTACTCGTCGGCCAGCAGCGGCACGTCGGCCATGTCCTCACCGGCGTAGCGCAGCAGCGTGGGAAGCAGGTCGGCCAACGGCACGTCCGACGGCAGCGCCAGGTCCATCCGGGTACGCGGGGCCACGATGGTGATCCGGCTGAGACCGCCGGTCGCCGTCTTCGTCGCCACAGTGGCCTCCAGGTGTGCGTCTGTGATCGGCTGGCTGGGATGCCGCGGTCCGGGTCCACCGCGCACACGGCAGATTACCTACGATGACGGCACGTACGATGCCCACCCGCGGGCGGTGTTCCGCGGGCCGCACGACATCAGGGCCGCTTCTGGGGAGGAGACAGCCGTGAGCACTGTGGTGTTCCGCCGGCTCCCGCGTCAGCCGGGGCCGGCCCTGCCGCGCGGCGAGGTGCTGCTGGAGTCGCCTCCTGAGCTGCCCGAGCCGACACCCCGCGGGATGGGGCAGCTGCTCATGATCCTGCCGATGTTCTGCGGTGTCGGCGCCATGGCGTTCCTCTACGCCGGCAAGGGCGGCGGCATGATGACCTATGTCGCCGGTGGTCTGTTCGGTGTCTCGATGCTCGGCATGGCGATCGGCTCGTTGGCCAACAGCGGCGGCAAGGACAAGGCGGAGCTGAACGCCGATCGCCGTGACTACATGCGCTACCTGGCCCAGATGCGCAAGCGCACCCGGCGTGCCGCCGAGCAGCAGCGGGCCGCGATGGCCTGGCGGCACCCGGAGCCCGACGCGCTCTGGTCGATCGCCGCGTCCCGGCGACTCTGGGAACGGCGGATCACCGAAGACGACTTCGGTGAGACCCGGATCGCCCTCGGCCCGCAGCGGCTCGCCGTGGAGATCGTGCCACCGGAGACGAAGCCGGTGGAGGACCTGGAGCCGATGAGCGCCATCGCGCTCCGCCGGTTCGTCCGGGCACACTCCACGGTGCCCGAACTGCCGACGGCGCTGTCGGTGCGCGCGTTCAGCCGGGTGGTGCTGCGCGGCGACCGCGAGCCGGTGCTCGACCTGACCCGGGCGGCGCTGGGGCAGCTGACCACCTTCCACGCACCGGACGACCTGGTGGTAGCTGTGGTCGCCGCACCCGACCGGCAGTCGTCCTGGGACTGGGTGAAGTGGCTGCCACACGCCCACCACAGCGGCCGGACGGACGCCGCGGGCGCGCGCCGGCTGGTCTTCGCCAGCCTGGCCGAGGCCGAAGCCTCGCTCGCCGCCGAGCTGGCCGGGCGGCCCCGGTTCGCGCCGGAGGCCAAGCCGCTGACCACCGCCCCGCACCTGGTCGTGGTGATCGACGGCGGGGAGATCTCGCCGACCTGCCAGCTGGTCGGCCCGGGTCTGCTCGGGACCACCGTGATCGACCTCTCCGGGACGGTGCCGCGCGACGCCGGCCGCTGGCTGCTCTGCCTCGACGTGAACGACGGAGGCTCACTCGACCTGGTCCGGGGCACGTCGTCGTCGACGCTGGGTCGTCCCGACCGACTCAGCGCGGAGGCCGCCGAGGGGTTGGCCCGACAGATCGCCCCCTTCCGGCTCTCCCAGCAGCAGACCGGCGGCGACGAGCCGCTGGCCCGCAGCACCGAGCTGCCGGACCTGCTCGGCGTCGGTGACGCCGCGGCGGTGGACGTGCAGAACACCTGGCGCCCGCGTGGGCACCGCGACCGGCTGCGCATCCCGCTCGGTGTCGGCCCGGACGGCAACGTGGTCGAGCTCGACTTCAAGGAGTCGGCGCACGAGGGCATGGGCCCGCACGGTCTGGTGATCGGTGCGACCGGCTCCGGCAAGAGCGAGCTGCTGCGTACGGTGGTGGCCGCGTTGGCGGTGACCCACTCGTCGGAGGAACTGAACTTCGTCCTGGTGGACTTCAAGGGCGGCGCGACCTTCGCCTCGCTGGAGGCGCTGCCGCACACCAGCGCGGTGATCACCAACCTGGCCGACGAGCTGCCGCTCGTCGACCGGATGCGCGACGCGCTCGCCGGTGAGATGGTGCGCCGCCAGGAGTTGCTGCGGGCCGCCGGCAACTACGTCTCCCGCTTCGAGTATGAGAAGGCGCGCTCGGCCGGTGAACCGCTGGCGCCGATGCCCAGCTTGTTGATCATCTGTGACGAGTTCAGTGAACTGCTCGCCGCCAAACCGGACTTCATCGACCTGTTCGTGATGATCGGCCGGCTGGGTCGGTCCCTCGGCGTGCACCTGCTGCTGGCCAGCCAGCGCCTCGAAGAGGGCAAGCTGCGGGGCCTCGACACGCACCTGTCGTACCGGATCGGTCTGCGGACCTTCTCCGCTGTGGAGAGCCGGATCGTGCTCGGCGTCCCGGACGCCTACGAGCTGCCGAACGCGCCGGGCCACGGCTACCTGAAGACGGACACCAGCACCATGCTGCGGTTCCGGGCCGCGTACGTGTCCGGGGCGTACCGGGCGCCGGGGCAGCAGGCCTCCGCCTCGCAGGCGCTGGTGCAGCGCCGGATCGTGCCCTACGGTCTCGACTTCGTGCCGGTGCAGGTCCCGCAGGTGCCGGTGACCACCGCTCCGGAGGCGGAGCAGCCGGCCGACGGCAAGGCCGTGGCGATGCTCGACGTGCTGATCGACCAGCTCAAGGGGCGGGGCCGCCCGGCGCACCAGGTGTGGTTGCCGCCGTTGGCCGACCCGCCGGGTCTGGGCGAGCTGCTCGGTCCGCTGGCGGTGGACCCGACCTACGGGTTGTGCACCGCCTCCTGGCCCGGGCGCGGGCGACTGACAGTGCCTGTCGGCGTGGTGGACCGCCCTTACGAGCAGCGTCGGGATCCGATGATGGTCGAGCTGGCCGGGGCCGGCGGCAACGTGGTCATCGTCGGTCGGTCGCTGAGTGGCAAGAGCACGATGCTGCGTACGCTGCTGGCCTCGTTGGCGCTCACGCACACGCCGCGGGAGGTGCAGTTCTTCTGCCTGGACTTCGGTGGGGGTGCGCTGCGCAGCATGGAGCGGCTGCCGCACGTGGCCGGGGTGGCGGGTCGGCGCGACGTCGAGGCGGTCCGCCGGACGGTGGCCGAGGTGGTCGCCGTCCTGGACGATCGGGAGGGTCGTTTCGCCCAGCACGGCATCGACTCGGTGGCGAGTTACCGCCGTCGTCGTGCCGCCGGCGAGTTCGCCGACGACCCGTTCGGCGACGTGTTCCTGGTGGTGGACGGGTGGAACACCCTGCGTCAGGAGTACGAGGAGCTGGAGCAGACCATCACCACGTTGGCCAACCGGGGCCTCGGCTTCGGTGTGCACGTGGTGCTCACCGCCGTGCGGTGGGCGGAGATCCGGATCAACATGCGGGATCTGCTCGGCACCAAGTTGGAGCTGCGCCTCGGTGACGCGTCGGAGTCCGAGATCGACCGTCGGGCGGCGAACAACGTGCCGGAGAAGTCGCCCGGTCGTGGCCTGACCCGGGACAAGCTGCATTTCCTCACCGCGATCTCGCGGATCGACGGCCGTCGCGACATCGATGATCTGAGCGAGGCCTCACTGTCCCTGGCCGGGCACGTGGCGGCGAACTGGCCGGGGCGTCCGGCGCCGAAGGTGCGGTTGCTGCCGCGCCGGCTGCCGGTGACGGAGCTGGCCCGGATCATCGACCGCTCGGCGCCCGGTCTCCCGATCGGCGTCAACGAGTCGGCACTCGCGCCGGTCTACCTGGACCTGACCAACGAGCCGCACCTGACGGTCTTCGGCGACGCGGAGTGCGGCAAGACCAACCTGCTGCGCCTGATCGCCCGGGGGATCACCGAGCGGTATACGCCGGCGCAGGCCCGGCTGGTGATCGCCGACTACCGGCGTGGCCTGCTGGGGGCGGTTGAGGGTGACCACCTGCTCGACTACGCCCCGTCGAACCAGGCGTTCGCCCAGGGGCTGGGGTCGATCCGCAGCGCGCTGTCCAACCGGCTGCCCGGCCCGGACGTGACCACCGCCCAGCTGCGTGATCGGAGCTGGTGGAAGGGTCCGGATCTCTACATCCTGGTGGACGACTACGACCTGGTGGCATCGGGCGGCAGCAACCCACTGAGCGCCCTCCAGGAGTTGTTGCCGCAGGCCCGCGACATCGGTCTGCACCTGATCGTCACGCGCCGCGTCGGTGGTGTGTCCAGGGCGCTGTACGAGCCGGTGCTGCAACGGCTGCGCGAGTTGGACTCGCCGGGCCTGCTGATGTCCGGCAACCGGGAGGAGGGCGCGGTCTTCGGCACGTTGCGGCCGAGCCCGCAACCGGCTGGTCGGGGCACCCTGGTTCGCCGTCGCGACGGCCAGCAGCTGATTCAGACGGCCTGGTCTGAGCCGGTCTGAGCGCTGTCGTTCGTTCGGTAGGGGCTGGTGGGCCGTTCCGGTCCGATTCACCACCATCCATCGAACGTCGCCGGTCAGGGCTGCGAGGGCTGGACACGTTCCGCTACGGTCTTCACTGGAGTGTCCGTCGGTGGGGTGTTGCTGCCTTGCCGCGGGGGAGGGGTGCGGCGAAGCCGCCACCACAACAGACGGAAGGGTGTGAAGCATGGCGTTCGAGGTCGAAGCTGCGACTCTGCATACCGCCGCGAGTGACGTGCGGTCCACGCGCAGCGAGGTCGACGGCGAGCTGAAGAAGCTGTGGAACGTGGTCGACGACCTGGCCATCGCGTGGAAGGGTCAGGCGTCCACGGGCTTCCAGTCGCTGATGACGCGCTGGAACGAGGACACCGTCAAACTGCTGACGGCGATGGACAGCATCGCTGACCTGCTCGACAAGTCGGGTACGACGCACCAGGTCAACGACGAAGAGCAGCAGCAGATGCTGGACAAGTTCCACTCTGCTCTCAACCCGTGATCCGTAGCCGGCAGAGGAGGAAATCGTGACGATCAAAGTTGACTATGCGGTCCTCGAGAGCAGCAACCAGCAGATGCAGGCCATCTCGAAGACCCTCGAGGAAAAGCTCGACACGCTGCGGTCGATGTTGACCAAGCTGCACTGGGACGGCGAGGACCGGGTTGCCTACGAGCAGCACCAGGCGAAGTGGGACGCGGCGGTCCGGGACATCAACCGGATCCTGAACGAGATCGGCGGTGCCGTGGGCATCGCCCGCGAAAACTACCTCACCACGGAGATGAGCAACTCCAAGGTGTGGAGCTGAGGCATTCGCACAGGCGGCTCCGGTCCGGTTCGCCCGGCCCGGAGCCGCTTTGTGTCTGGCGTTGGCGGGCGTCGGCGTCGGCGTCGGGCTGCGGTGCCCAGCTCAGCCGGCGGTTGGTGCGTCGTTGCGTCGGCCGGGGCGCCAGTCGCGTCGGCGGCCCAGGGTCATGATCGGTCGCGCGAGCAGCAGCAGCCCGGCGAGTAGCCCGCCGATGACCGCCGCCCAGATCGCTGTGGGGCGCTGCCAGCTCAGCGGGTCGTCCCGCACCGCGGGCGCCGGGAGCGCGCCGGCCGGCGGGTTCGCCCGGGTGCCGAGCAGGCTCGACACCGCCCGGTACGGGTTGACCATCCCGTGCCCGATGTCGGCGTTCTGACCCTCGGGTGGGTTGTCCGCGGTGCGCTTCAGCCGATCCGCTACCTGCTGCGGGTCGAGACCGGGGTAGGCGGCCCGGACCAGCGCGGCCGCTCCCGACACGTACGCGGCGGCGTAGCTGGTGCCGCCCTCCGGCACGGTGCGGTAGCCGCTGTTTCCGGGTGCCGGCCCGACGATGTTCATCCCGGGAGCGGCGATGTCGACGTAGTCGCCGCTGATTGAGGTGCCGACGTGGCCGCCCTGCTCGTCCACCCCGCCGACCGCTATCACCCCGGGGTAGGCGGCCGGGTAACCCGGCAAATTCTGCGAATCTTCCGACCGGTTGCCCGCGGCGGCGACCAGCACCACCCCTTTGGCCAGCGCGCGCTCGACGGCCGCCGTCAGTTCGGGGCGGGGAACCGTGGTCAGGGACAGGTTGATCACGTCGGCGCCCTGCTCGACCGCCCAGTCGATGGCCGCGGCGATCTGCGCGGGGAGTTGCGGGTTGTTGACCGCGCCGAGTTGCGGCAGCACCCGGATCGGCAGGATGCGGGCGGCCGGGGCGATGCCGCTGAAGGGGACGACGGTGCCCTCCCGGCCAGCGATGATGCCCGCGATCAGCGTGCCGTGCCCGGCCTCGTCGCACTGGCCCTGGCGGGCCGGCAGGCCGTTGAAGTCGCGACCCTCGAGCACCTGCCCCTTGAGGAGCGGGTGGGCGGCGGAGACTCCGGAGTCGATCACGGCCACCGTGATCCCGGCGCCCCGGGACAGCGGCCACGCCGAGGACGGCTCCAGCCGGCGGAGCGCCCATGGCATCTGGGTCAGGCTGTCGGTGCCGGTGGGACCGCAGAGGGGTGGCGCGGCGGTCGCGGGGGAGGGTGCCACCAGGCCGGCGCCGAGCAGGACCGCGAGCGTTCCACTGAGGACGCCGCGAAGGGCACGGCGGGACGGGGTCGCGCTCAACGGCGGGCATTCGCGCACCCGCAAAGGTTACCGCTGTGACCGTCGCTCAGCGGCCCCCGGTGACCGGGGTCAGGCCCGGGGCTCCGCCTTCGCGGTGGACGTGTCGGCGAACAGCGCGAGCAGGTCGCCGACCTGCCGGTCGGCCTCGGCGGGGTGCCGGAACCGGCCGGCCGGGTTGAGGGTGTATTCGTTGCGTCGTCCGACCCGGGTGCGGTGCAGGTAACCGTCCGCCTCCAGGTCGGCGACGATCGCCTGCGCGGCCCGTTCGGTCACCCCGACCTCGGCTGCGACGTCACGCAGCCGGGCGGTCGGATCGCGGGCGATGGCCAGCAGGACGTGCCCGTGATTGGTGAGGAACGTCCAGTTCCGCCCACTGCCGGTGTCGCCTGTCACCGTGCTCGCCATCGTGTGACCGCCCTTCCGGATGTCCGTCTGCCCTCGCGAGAGTCTGGTCCGCCCCGCCCCGGGAAGGTTGCCCAGGGTGTGGCCGGAGTCAACGTATGAAATCTAAATCACGCATACCTTGACGCATCTTACGGTGCGTGTGACGGTGGAGCACGAGCCAGCGCCCGCCGCCCGGCCGGCGGAGAGCCGGTTTGACCAGGTCAGATGCGTCGAGACGAGGTGCGGGATGAGTCATACCGGGAGCTCCGGCGGTCAGCCGGGTCCGCAGCGGACCACCGACGGGGCCACCGCGCTCAGTGAGCCGACCCGGGCGTACGCCGAACTGGTCGCCGGCAACCGGCGCTTCGTCGATGGTGCCCCACGCCACCCCAACCAGGATGCCGGGCACCGGGCCGCGGTGGCCGACGGGCAACACCCGTTCGCGGTGATCGTCGGCTGCTCCGACTCGCGGCTGGCTGCCGAGATCATCTTCGACCGGGGCCTGGGCGACCTGTTCGTGGTTCGCACCGCCGGGCACACCGCCGGCCCCGAGGTGCTCGGCAGCGTCGAGTACGCGGTGACAGTGCTCGGCACCCCGCTGGTGGTGGTGCTCGGTCACGACTCCTGCGGTGCGGTGCAGGCCGCCCGGGAGTCCGCCGCGACCGGCACCGCGCCGAGTGGCCATCTGCGCGCCGTGGTCGACGCCGTGCTGCCCAGCCTGCGCCGGGCCGCGGACGAGGGCGTGGACGACATCGACGGCATCGTCGACATCCACATCGCACAGACCGTCGAGACGCTGCTCGGGCAGTCGCCCGTGCTGGCCGACGAGGTGGCGCGGGGGCGGTGCGCGGTGGTGGGCGTGTCCTACCGGCTGGCAGCCGGAGCGGTACGCCAGGTGGCCGCCGTGCCGGCCGGCTTCGCGACCCCGGCCGAATCGACCGACCCGGCCGCGCCTGCCACCGTCTGACGCGACGAGGGCCGCTCCGCGTCACGCGGAACGGCCCTCGACGGGGATCGGGCGGGTCAGAGCAGCGACATGTGAACGTGGTCGGTGTGGTTCGACGGCCCGCTGTACGAACTCCAGCCGGTGGCCGGGAACCAGATCTGCCGGTTCCAGATCACGTAGTAGATGCCGAGCCGGTCGGCGTTTCGGATGAGGAACGCGGCGACGTTGTTGCCGTACGTCCGGGTGTCGTTGTTGTGCCACGGGGAGAACCCGCTCTTCTGTAGCGACCAGTCGCAGGCGCGGCCCTTCGGGTGCTCCCACGGCCCGCCGGGGCGGTAGCAGCCGACGAACCGGTTGAAGCCGGCCGCCTTGACCTCCTTGTACGCGTGCAGCGTGCGCGGCGTGACGCAGCCGGACGTGGTGGGGTCTTTCTCGCTGCACGACTGGGGCTTCCAGTCGCCGTCGGCCGTGCGACCCGGGCCGATCTTCGCGACCTTGGAGGTGGCATCCACCAGGCCGCCGGTGAAACCCTTGCCGCCGACGAGGGAGAGCGCCTTGTCGGCCTCGCTCTTGCGCTTCGCCATCAGGGCGGTCTGCTTCTGCTGCTCGCGTACCTCGGTGTCGAGGGCCAGCTTGGCCTGCTCGGCGCGGGCCTTCACCTCGTTGACCTCGGAGAGCTTCTTCTCGTTGACCATGTTGATCTCGTCGAGCAGCCCGGCGCGCTGGACGAACGAGTCGGGCGCGTCGCTCTCCAGCAGCATCGCGACCGCGCCGATCCGGCCGGTCCGGTACGCCTGGGCGGCGATCTGCCCGACCTGCGGGGCCAACGCGTCCAGTTCGGCCTTGGCGCGGTTGACCTCCGCCGCCAACTCGCTCTGCCGCTTCTTGGACTTGTCCAGCTTGGACTTCGCGGCGGAATAGTCACGGTTGGCCTGCTCGATGACGTCGTTGAGCAGCTTGGGCTCGCCGTCCTCCTCGTGCCCGGACGGTGTGGGGTTCGTCGGGGCGGCGTGCGCCGGGAACGGCCCGGCGAACACGGTCAGTGCGGCGATCACGGCCACCACGGGTGTCAACCAGCGGCGTAGGGGTGCCGTCACAATGTTCCCTTCCGTCGACCGCCGACCGGGTTAGCTGACGGGTTCGGGGCGGAAGTGGCCCCTACCGCTGACGCGGATTCACCCCAGGTACCTGGGTCCCCGGCTCGCCGGTTGGCGATTGGGCGGTGGCACCGCAGGCGCCGCTTCGCGCCTTCATCGGTAACCGGCAGCGAGGTTACCCGAGAGTCGACCGGCTGAGCTATGCCTGGATGCCGACCAAAAGCGTCATTTCGCCATAGCGTTGAGTGACCAGTGACGCGGTTCTCAGGGTGGATGCCCGATCTGGTCACGCTGAGGAGTGTCACCATGCCGTATCCGTGCTCCTGTTCGACTCCGGCCACCGGTCGGTGGCCTCGGATGGGGGTGCGGTCCGCGTCCGGTCCGGCTCGTCGGAGCCGGCCGTTCGCGGTGAGCTGAGTGCGGCCAGTGCCTCGCTGCGGTCCGGCTGGGGCCGGGGCGCGGGAGCGTCGGAGGGAGCCGTGGCATAGGTACCCCCGGCCGCGGTCACCACAGCGGCCAGCCCGGTGGTCAGCGGCACGGCGGCGATCAGGCCGAGGGTGGCGACCGCGCTGCGGACGATCTCCTGCGCGAGGAACTCACTGGTGAGGATCTGCCCGATCGGCCGCGAGTCGGCGGTGAGCAGGAGCAGCAGGGGCAGTGACGCGCCCGCGTACGCCAGCACGATGGTGTTGACAGTGGAGGCGATGTGCGCGCGGCCGACCCGGGTGGCGGCACGGTACAGCTGCAACCGGGTCAGCCCGGGGTTGGCGTTCGCCAGTTCGGTGACGGTGGCCGCCTGGGTGACCGTCACGTCGTCGAGCACCCCGAGCGAACCGATGATGATGCCGGCGAGCAGCAGACCGTGCAGGTCCACGTCGCCCTGGAACATCGACAGGGTGGTGGCGTCCTCGCTGCCGAAGCCGGTGAGGTGGGTCGCGGCCGTGGCGATCGTGGCGAGCACGCCGGTCAGCACCAGGCTGCCCAGGGTGCCGAGCACCGCGACCGACGTCTGTGCGGTGACCCCGTGGGTCAGATAGAGCACCACGAACATGATCAGGGCCGCGCCGACCACCGCCACCAGCAGCGGTGACCTGCCCGCGCTGATGCCCGGCAGCACGAAGGTGAGCAGGATGGCGAAGCTGGCGGCCAGCCCGGCGAGCGCTGCCAGACCTCGCCACCGACCGAACGCGACGATCGCGGCCGCGAAGACCACCGCCAGCCACACCATCGGGGTGCCGCGTTGATGCTCGGCGATGTTCCAGTTGCTGACGGTGGGATCGATCGGATCGGCCAGTTCGACCAGGACGACCTCGTCGCCGACCTCGACCCGGGGTGCGCCGGGCCCGTCGGGCACCGGAGCCCGTACCTGCTGGCCGGCGGTCGGCCCGTCGTCCACCCGCACGTCGACGGTGCCGCACCGCCCATCGCCGACCCTCGGTGTGCCCTCGGGGACCGACGGCGCCGGCGGGCACGGCTCGCTCACCACCCGGGTGACAGTGCCGGGGTAGCGCGGCACGTCTGCACCACCATCGGTCTGCGGCGACCCGCCGCGCGGCCAGAGCAGCACCGCGGCCAGCACGGTGGCGACGAAGAGGGGTACCACAGTCACGACGAGGATCCGTCGCACCCGAGGCGGGGCGGACGGAGCGGGGTGAGTGTGGTCGGCGGCCAAGGTGAGACTCCCAACGGTCCGGTGCGGAATACGGGTCAGCGGGCCGGGCGGTTCACCGTTGCGGTGGAAACGCGGCGGACGGCGGGGCGGATCGCTGCCTGACGACCGCTTGATCACGGACGGTCAGTGCTCGGCCCGGTCGGCCGGGGGCACCGCCACGACGTGGCGGCGCCGGTGCCCGACTGTGCAGCGGCATTCGGAGGGCCATCGTGGGAGATGCTAGCCAGCCCCTCCGGGGGTTGCAGGTCGTGGCGGAGTGTCGGGCGGCCGAACCGCTCGCGCGGCGGTCTCCGGGGCGGCATGTTGGAGCCATGCCCGCTCCGTCACCGCCCCACCCCGACCGACCGCGACGCGCCGAACCCGTGCCGCACGACAAGCATTCCGGGCACGACAAGCACGCCGGACACGATCCGGCGATGTTCCGCCGCCGGTTCTGGGTCTGCCTGGTGTTGACCGTCCCGGTGGTGCTGACGAGTCATCTCGTGTCGGGCCGGCTGGGCCTGACCGGGGACGTCGTCCCCGGTCGGGGCTGGGTGGGCCCGGTGCTCGGCTCGGTGGTGTTCTGGTGGGGCGGTTGGCCGTTCCTGGTCGGTGCGGTCCGGGAGGTCCGGGACCGGGTGCCCGGGATGATGCTGCTGGTCGCGATGGCGATCACCGTCGCGTACGCCGCGTCCCTGGCGACCAGCGTCGGCGTCTTCGACCTGGACTTCTGGTGGGAGTTGGCCGCGCTGGTCACCATCATGCTGCTCGGGCACTGGCAGGAGATGAAAGCCATCGGACAGGCCCGGGGAGCGCTGGCGGCGCTGGCCGCGCTGTTGCCGGACGAGGCCGAACGGGTGGCGGCGGACGGGCGGGTCGAGGCCGTGCCGGTGACCGGTCTGCGGATCGACGACGTGGTGCTGGTCCGGCCGGGGGGTCGGGTGCCGGCGGACGGCCGTGTCGTCGAGGGCGGCACCGAGCTGGACGAGTCGATGATCACCGGGGAGTCGCGGCCGGTCGCCCGGTCGACTGGCGACCGGGTGGTGGCCGGCACCGTCGCCACCGACTCGGCGATCCGGGTGCGCGTCGAGGCGTTGGGTGAGCAGACCGCCCTCGCCGGCATCCAGCGGATGGTCGCGCAGGCCCAGGCTTCCGGTGGACGGGCCCAACTGTTGGCCGACCGGTTCGCCGCCGCGCTGTTCTACCTGGCCACCGGCACCGCCGTGCTGACCGTGCTGGTCTGGACCGCGCTCGGTCAGCCCGACGAGGCGGTGGTCCGTGCGGTCACCGTCCTGGTGATCGCCTGCCCGCACGCGCTGGGTCTCGCCATCCCGCTGGTCGTCGCGCTCTCCACCGCGCTCGCCGCACGGTCCGGGATTCTGGTCAAGGACCGGTTGGCCCTGGAGCGGATGCGGACCGTCGGCGCGGTGCTCTTCGACAAGACCGGCACGCTGACCCGGGGCGAGCACGGGGTGACCGACCTGGCGACGGCGTCCGGCGTCGAGCGGAGCGAGGTGCTGCGGATCGCGGCCGGCGTCGAGTCGGAGAGCGAACATCCGTTGGCCCGGGCGATAGTGGCGGCGGCCGGCCGTGGCGGCCCGGCCCGGGCAGCCGGGTTCCGGTCGCTGCCGGGCCGCGGTGT
Organism: Micromonospora sp. NPDC047753; assembly: GCF_040642735.1. Lineage (NCBI taxonomy): Bacteria > Bacillati > Actinomycetota > Actinomycetes > Micromonosporales > Micromonosporaceae > Micromonospora > Micromonospora sp. NPDC047753. The sequence continues at coordinate 12,225 of NZ_JBEYSL010000065.1, forward strand.
GAAGGCGACAATCGACGGTACGGAGTACGCGGTGGGCGGGCCGGCGCTGCTGCGCGAGCTGGGCCTTTCGCTCCCGGCGGAGCTGGAGGCCGCGACCGGGCGGTGGTCGGCGCGGGGTGCCGCGGTGTTGCACCTGGTGCGGCTGCCCGACGCCGTGCTCGGTGCGTTCGCGTTGACCGACGAGGTGCGTCCGGAGGCCCGGCGCGCTGTCGCCGAGTTGCGTGCCGAGGGTGTCCGAACCATCGCCATGATCACCGGTGACGCCCGGCCGGTGGCCGAGGCGGTCGCCGCCGACCTCGGCTTCCGGCCCGGCGTCGACGAGGTCTTCGCCGAGGTGCTGCCGTCGGAGAAGGACGATCGGGTGGCCGAGCTCCAGCGGCGGGGGTTGGTGGTGGCGATGGTCGGTGACGGGGTGAACGACGCGCCGGCACTGGCCCGGGCGGACGTGGGCATCGCGATCGGCGCGGGCACCGATGTGGCCATCGAGTCCGCCGGGGTGGTGCTGGCATCCTCGGACCCGCGCGGGGTGGGGGCCGTGGTCCGGCTGTCCCGGGCGTCGTACCGGAAGATGCGACAGAACCTGGCCTGGGCGGCCGGCTACAACGTGGTGGCGCTGCCGCTGGCCGCCGGGGTGCTGGCCTGGGCGGGTGTGGCGTTGAGCCCGGCGGTGGCCGCGGTGCTGATGTCGGCGTCCACGATCGTGGTGGCGCTCAACGCTCAGTTGCTGCGCCGGGTCCGTCTCGATCCCGCGCCGGACTGAGCGCGGTCAGCCGCGCTTCATGAGCCGGCCGACCGCCGCCATCATCTCGGTGGCCATCTCGTCGGCCCGACCCTCGGCGGCGCCCTCGTGCATGCAGTGCCGGGCGTGCCCGTCGAGCAGCCCGAGGGCCACCTTGTCGAGGGCGGCCTGGATGGCGGAGATCTGGGTGAGCACGTCGATGCAGTAGCGGTCGTCGTCGACCATCTTCTCGATGCCCCGGACCTGCCCCTCGACGCGGCGGAGCCGCGCGAGCAGCTGGTCCTTGCTGGCGGTGTATCCGCGGATCGGGGTGGGTGCGGTCATGCCGACCAGGATAGCGTACCCCCCGGGGGTATGGTACGGTCGGTTCTGTTGAGATACCCCCACCGGGTACCGGTACCACGAAGGAGACGATCCAATGGTCGACACGACGTACCAGGTGCAGGGCATGACCTGCGGGCACTGCGTCAGCGCGGTGAGCGCCGAGGTCGGCGCCATCGCGGGTGTGCGTGACGTCCAGGTCGACCTCGCCGCCGGCCGGGTCACCGTCAGCAGCGACCAGCCGCTGGACGCCGCCGCCGTCCGGGCCGCCGTCGACGAGGCCGGTTACGACCTCGTCGACGCGTGATCGGCGGGCCGGCGTGCGTACCGTGACGAAACTGGCCGGGTTCGCCGTCGGCCTGGCGGCGGTGTTCGGCGCCGCCTACGGGATCGGCCGGGTCGTCGACCCCGCCCCGGTCGCCGAGAGCCGGCACGACGATGCCGCCACCACCCCGACGGCGGACGAGCGGGGCGGGACGGGCGATCGGCTGCCCGGCGGGTTGCTCGTCTCCGAACGTGGCTACACCCTCGAACCGGCCGACGCCCCGGCCGGCGAGTTCGCCTTCCGGATCGCCGGCCCGGACGGCCGCCCGGTCACCCGGTACGACGTGGCGCACGACAAGCAGATGCACCTGATCGTCGCCCGTCGGGACCTCTCCGGCTTCCGCCACGTCCACCCCGAGCGGGCCGCGGACGGCACCTGGCGGGTCGACACCCCGCTGGCCGGCCCCGGGCAGTGGCGGGCGTTCGCCGACTTCGCCCCGACCGGGGGTGAGCCGTTGACCCTGGGCGTGGACGTGACAGTCCCCGGCGAGCTGACCGAACGGCCGTTGCCCGCCCCGACGGCCAGCACCACTGTCGACGGCTACACGGTCACCCTGACCGGTGCGCCGCAGCCCGGTCGGACGTCGTCGCTGACCCTGACCGTCAGCCGGGACGGGCAGCCGGTCACCGACCTGGAGCCCTACCTGGGCGCGTACGGGCACCTGGTGGCACTGCGTCGGGGTGATCTGGCCTACCTGCACGTGCACCCGGACGGGGCACCCGGCGACGGGCGCACCCGGCCCGGTCCGGCCGTCACCTTCCTCGCCGAGGTGCCCTCGGTCGGCAGCTACCGGCTCTACCTCGACTTCCAACACGGCGGGAGGGTGCACACCGCCGAGTTCACAGTGGTCGCCGGCGCCGCCCCGACCGGAGACGCCCCCGAACCGAGCGGGCCCGCACCGACCGGCGGGGCCGACCACGGCACCCCCGGGCACGGACACGACTGACGGGACCAGACGATGACCACCACCAGCAGACCGCTGCCCGAGGCGCCGAACCGGATCGAACTGGCGATCGGCGGGATGACCTGCGCCGCGTGCGCCGCCCGCATCGAGAAGAAGCTCAACCGGATGGACGGGGTGAGCGCCACCGTCAACTACGCCACCGAGAAGGCGACAGTCCGGTACGCCGACGGCGTCACGCCGGACGACCTGATCGGGACCGTGCAGAAGACCGGTTACACCGCGGCGCTGCCAGCCCCGCCCAGCGCGGAACCCCCGGTGGACCCGTTGCGGGGGCCGCGTACCCGGCTCTGGGTGTCGGTGGCCCTGAGCGTGCCGGTGGTCCTGCTGGCCATGGTCCCGGCCTGGCAGTTCGACTACTGGCAGTGGCTGTCGCTGACCCTGGCCGCCCCGGTGGTGGTCTGGGGCGGGCTGCCGTTCCACCGGGCCGCCTGGACCAACCTGCGGCACGGCGCGGCCACCATGGACACACTGGTGTCGCTCGGCACGTTGGCCGCGTTCGGCTGGTCGATCTGGGCGCTCTTCCTCGGTGACGCGGGGATGCCCGGAATGACGCACCCGTTCCGCTTCGACATCACCCGGAGCGACGGCGCCGGCAACATCTACCTGGAGGCGGCCGCCGGGGTCACCGTGTTCATCCTGGCCGGTCGCTACTTCGAGGCCCGGTCCAAGCGAACTGCCGGCGCCGCCCTACGCGCCCTGCTCGATCTCGGCGCCAAGGACGTGACGGTGCTGCGTGACGGCGTGGAGACCCTGATCCCGGTGGACCGGCTCGCCGTCGGTGACCGGTTCGTGGTCCGCCCCGGGGAGAAGATCGCCACTGACGGTGTGGTCGACGAGGGCACCTCCGCTGTCGACGCCAGCATGCTCACCGGTGAGTCGGTGCCGGTCGAGGTCGGCCCGGGTGACGGCGTGGTCGGCGCAACGATCAACGCGGGCGGGCGGTTGATCGTCACCGCCACCCGGGTCGGCGCGGACACCCAGCTCGCCCGGATGGCCGACCTGGTGGAGCAGGCGCAGAGCGGCAAGGCGGCGGTGCAGCGGCTGGCGGACCGGATCTCCGGGGTCTTCGTGCCGATCGTCATCACCCTCGCCGTCGGCACGCTCGGCTGGTGGCTCGGCACCGGGGCCGGCCCGACCGCCGCGTTCACCGCCGCCGTGGCCGTGCTGATCATCGCTTGTCCGTGTGCGCTCGGCCTGGCCACCCCGACCGCGCTGCTGGTCGGCACCGGTCGGGGCGCCCAGCTCGGCGTGCTGATCAAGGGCCCGGAGGTGCTGGAGTCGACCCGTCGGGTGGACACCGTGGTGCTCGACAAGACCGGCACCGTGACGACCGGCCGGATGACACTGGTGGACGTGGTGCCGGCGAGCGGCGTGGACCGGGCCGAGCTGCTCCGGCTCGCCGGGGCGGTGGAGGCGGCCTCCGAGCACCCCATCGCCCGTGCGGTAGCGGCCGCTGCCACCGAGGCGGGCGCGTTGCCCCCGGTGAGCGCCTTCGGCAACCTCGAAGGGCTGGGGGTGAGCGGCACCGTCGACGGGCGGGCCGTGCTGGTCGGCCGGGTCCGGCTGCTGCGCGAGCGTGAGATCGACGTACCCCCGGAGGTCGAGTGGGCGGTGCGCGACGCCGAGGCCGCCGGCCGTACGCCGATCGTCGCCGGCTGGGACGGCCGGGCCCGGGGCGTGCTCACTGTCGCCGACGTGGTCCGGCCGACCAGCCGGGCGGCGGTGGCTCGGCTGCGCGGGCTGGGGCTGACTCCGGTCCTGCTGACCGGGGACAACGCCACTGTGGCTCGCGCGGTCGCCGCCGAGGTGGGCGTCGACGAGGTGATCGCCGAGGTGCTGCCGGCCGGAAAGGTCGACGTGATCAAGCGGCTCCAGGCCGAGGGGCGGTCGGTGGCGATGGTCGGTGACGGGGTCAACGACGCCCCGGCGCTGGCCCAGGCCGACCTGGGGCTGGCCATGGGCACCGGCGCCGACGTGGCGATCGAGGCGGCCGACCTCACCCTCGTCCGCGGCGACCTGGACGCCGCGGTGGACGCCATCCGGTTGTCCCGCCGCACGCTCGGCACCATCCGGGGCAACCTGTTCTGGGCGTTCGGCTACAACGTGGCGGCCCTGCCGTTGGCCGCCGCCGGGCTGCTCAACCCGATGATCGCCGGTGCCACGATGGCGCTGTCCTCGGTCTTCGTGGTGGCCAACAGCCTGCGCCTGCGTCGCTTCCGGTCGGCCGCTGCCGATCTGTGACGACGGTAATGGTTGGACCGGCGACGGCGGGGGTACCTCTGTTGTCGTAGCGACGCTTGCAATGGAGGTTGGCAATGGGATTCGACGACAAGATCAACAACGCCACCGAGGACGCGACCGGCAAGCTGAAGGAAGGCGCCGGTCGGGCCACCGACAATGAGCAGCTGGAGGCGGAGGGTCGCGCTGACCAGTCCACCGCCAAGCTCAAGCAGGCGGGCGAGAAGATCAAGGACGCCTTCAAGAGCTGACGTACGACGTAACCCGCACGCCGGGCCGGTGATCATCACCGGCCCGGCGTGCTGTGTGTCAGGCCTCTTTCGCCGACCCTGAGATCCCCCTGATTCCGCTTTCCGTCCGCACCGCAGTTCGCCGCCACCTGCTAACTTTCCTTGGCATGTGCAAGGGCTGGTTATGAGCACCGCCTCACCGCCGACCGGCGACGACCTGGTCCGGGTGCTGGCCACCCTGGCCAACCCGCACCGGCTGCGGGTCGTCGCCGCGCTGGCCCGCGAGCGTGCGTACGTCAGCGGGCTGGCCCGGCAACTGGGCATCAGTCGAGCGCTGTTGCAGGTCCACCTACGGAAGCTGGCGGCGGCCGGGCTGGTCACCGCCCGCCTGGAGTTGTCGGAGGACGGGAAGGCCATGAACTACTACGAGGTGGAGCCGTTCGTGCTCACACTCACCCCCGCGGTCATCGCGGCGGCGGTCGAGACGCTGACAGTGCCCGACTCGGGCGAGCAGCCGGGAGCGCAGCGATGAGCGAACACGACTGGACCGAGGTGGTCGGCGCAATCGGCATCTTCGCCTTCCTGATCAGCGTGGTCACGGTGACCGTCGTGCAACTCGCCAAGACCCGTCGGGCCCGGTACGAGGCGGACCGGGCGGACGACTACCGCCAACTCGCCGAGACGGCCGCTCAGGCCCAGGCGGAGAACGCCCGACTGCTCGCGGCGATGGACGGCCGTCTGGGCGGGATGGAGACCCGGATGACCACGCTCGAACGCGTCCTGCGCGAGGTCGACTGACCCGGCGGACGAGAGAGGCCCCGGGCCGTCGAGCGGCTACTCGACGGCCCGGGTGGAAGCAGCATCACCTCGCCCAGTGGGCGAGTTTCACCGGCAACGCTCCTTCGAGGAGAGGACAGCACCTCATGCTGCGCGTACGCAAATCCGCCGTCGGTTGGACGACGGCCCTGGCCCTCGCGGCCACCGGTCTGACCCCGGCGACCCCAGCCACCGCCCGACCCGCAATCGACTGGCAGCCCTGCGCCACGGACGCCCCCGTCGAGGACCCCCCCACCGATGACGCTCCCGCCGAGTGCGGCACCCTGTCACTCCCGGTCGACTGGAACCGACCCCGGGGGGAACGCTTCGACCTGGTGTTGGCACGGCGGGTCGCCACCGATCCGGCCGCCCGGAAGGGTGCGCTGGTGTTCGGCCCCGGCGGGCCGGGCGACAGCGGGGTCGACCGGGTGGTGAACGGCAGCTCCCGATTCAGCGCCGACCTGCGCGCCCGGTTCGACATCGTCAGCTTCGACCCACGCGGCACCGGCGGCAGCCACCCGGTGCTCTGTGCCCGGGACCTGCTCGCCCGACAACCGCAACTGATCGCCGACCAGGCGCAGTTCGACGCCACACTGGCCAACAACGCGCTGCTGCGCGCCGACTGCCGGGCCCGCACCGGGGCGCTCTACGACCACGTCGACACCACCAGCGCCGCCCGCGACCTGGACGCGGTCCGCGCCGCGCTCGGCGAACGGCAGCTGACCTTCCACGGCAGCTCGTACGGCACCCTGCTCGGGCAGCGGTACGCCGAGCTGTACCCCGACCGGGTCCGGGCCATGGTGCTGGAGGCCACGATGGACCACAGCCTCGGCACCCGCGCCTTCCTGGACAGCCAGGCCGCCACAGCGGAGGGCGCGTTCGACGAATTCGCCGCCTGGTGTGAACGGTCCACGGCCTGTGCCCTGCACGGCCGGGACCTCCGGTCGATCTGGGCCGGGCTGCAGGTGCGGGCCGAGCGCGGCCTGCTGACCGACCCGAAGCGGCCCGGGGTGGTGCTGACCCCGTTCGAATTGAGCCGGCTCACCCACAAGGAGTTCTACGACACCTGGCGGTGGCCGGGCCTGGCCGAGTGGCTGGGCAGGATGGATGCCGCCACCGCCATGCGAAGCGCCGGCCCATCGACCGGCGACGCCGTGGCTCCGTACCCCTTCGCGGTCTTCTGTCAGGACTGGAGCCTGCCGGTGCGCGACTACCGCGAGTACGTCGGACATCTGCGCCGGGCGGCCCGGCTCGCCCCGGACCTGCGCTACCCGCCGGCGCTGTTCGCCCTGGTCACCTGCCTGGGCACCCCGACGCCGGTGGCCAACCCGCAGCATCGGCTACGGGTCCACACCGACGTTCCGCTGCTGCTCGCCGCCACAGTGCACGACCCGGCCACCGGCTACGACTGGGCGCGCAACGTGGCGCGACAGTTGGGCCGGCACGGCGCGGTGCTCACCTACCAGGGGTGGGGGCACGGCAGCTACAGCAGTAGCCCGTGCGTGCAACGAGCCGTCGACTCGTACCTGACCGATCAGGTGGTGCCCGCCCGGGGTGCCAGCTGCCCGGCCATCGAACCCGAGGTGTGACCGCCGCTGCCGGCCGCCGGGCGCCCGGCGGCCGGGCGGGGGGGGGGGAGCGGCGGGGGGGGGGGGGGGCGGCCCCCGCGGGGAGCCGGGGCCGGGACGGAGAGCCCACCGCGTTTCAAC